>CATMVR010000337.1 GCA_950075905.1 uncultured Persicitalea sp.
TCAGGAGGTAAACGGCAAGCTCAAAGAAAAGACCAGTACCGTCCAGGTACAGGACAGCTATCGGGTTACTTTTGCGGATGCTAAGTCGTCCCGGCCACAGGTACAGGTATCCCATCCTATCAACCATACCGTCACTAGCCTCTACTACCGCGAGCCCGTGAATATGCGGCAGATTTATTCAGATCGGTATGGTACCATGTGCCCGGTCAAAAAAATCAGCCCGGCCTCCTACGAAGTAATGATGCCCGACGGCAAAAAGGCGGTATACTCCTACCTGCGGGGGCAGTGCCGCGAAGTGCGCTCCGAAATCGTGGGTATTGACCTCATATTCCGGATTCGCCCCGATAGCCTGCGGTAACAGTACGGTTCAGCTCATCAATCTACCAGTTCATACCGTCAGATCCTCACCTGCTGTTGGGATCAGATCCTGGGCTACCTCAGCCTTTGATTCCCAGAAAAAGACATTTGCATTTTATGCCGCTTCCGGCTACTACCGTCGGTACGGCGCCTGCCGACAACTCTACCCTCGACTACACCCGCACGGAGGAGCCGAAATAATAAGCACAGCCGTTAAAAACCAACCCGAGAGGTTTTCGAAACCTGTCGGGTTTAGACCTGCTTTTGGTCCGTAGTCATTCTGGATTTACATTTGTAGCCGTACCTACCTGCTCTTCATTTTATGGCTTTAATAAAACCTCTACGCGGAATAACCCCCACATTTGGAGAAAAACACTGGCTCGCCGACAACGCCACCATAGTGGGTGACGTAGTGATGGGCGCGCGCTGTACTGTCTGGTTCAACGCCGTGGTACGGGGCGACGTCAACAGCATCCGCATTGGCGACTACTCCAATATTCAGGATGGGGCAGTGATTCACTGCACCTACCAGCGCTTTGCGACCACCATCGGCAACTACGTATCCATCGGGCATAACGCCATTGTGCACGGTTGCACCATCGAAGACCGCGTGCTCATTGGCATGGGGGCTATTGTAATGGATGGCGCCGTCATTGGCACGGGCTCTATCATCGGGGCCGGGGCCATTGTGACGCAAAATACCCGCGTGGAGCCCGGCAGCATCTATGCCGGCAATCCCGCCCGGTTTTTGAAGAAAGTTACGCCCGAACTGGATGCCGTCATCGACCGCACCGCCGCCAACTACGTCACCTACGCGGGATGGTTTGAAGAGAATTAGGAATGCTGAATTATGAATTATGAATTGCCTCCGGTTGAGGACTCATTCTTTGGGAGGGCGCAGTCAATAGTGAAGGGAAACATCTCAACGCTGCTGACTTCTGCAACGCCCAATTCAGAATTCCTAATTTCAGAATTCAGAATTCTTCAAAACTCTTGTTTCCGGGCGTTGAAGTAGCCTTTGACGACGGTAAAGGTAGTGACGGCCAAAAAGAACAGGATCACATACTCTACATAATCCATGATCCAGGGGAAGCGCTCGCCAAAGAGAAAGCCGCCGCCGGTTAGTCCCAGAATCCAGAAAGCGCCCCCCAAAACATTGAAGGTTAGGAAACGGGCAAAAGGCATCCGGACAAACCCAGCCAGAATAGGCGCAAACGTCCGGACGATGGGGAGAAACCGGCTGATAATCAGCGTCCGGCTACCGTATTTATCGAAGTACTTCCGGGTGGTTTCAATATTCTTTTTCTTGAAAAAAAATTAGTCTTTCCGGGTTTCCAGCTGTCCTCCAAAAAACCACCCGAAGACATACCCTACCAGGGAGCCCAGCACGGCCGCCGAAAATAGACAGATCAGCAACAGCGAAATGGGTACATCCAGAATACGGGTACCACAAAATACGCCCGCCAGTAACACCAGGTAATCGCCCGGCAGGAAAAAGGCAAAAAACAGACCGTTTTCGGCAAATACGATGAGCGTAATGACGATGAGGCCGCCGGTGCGGATGAGTTCTTCGGAATCGAGCAGGTATTGAAAAAATTCAATAATTGAATTCATAGCGGGTTCTTTGGTCAAAATTAAGCAAATTCTGATAGTTCGAGCCAACGCATTTCTTTTTCGCCCAAACTATCCGTAATCTCCTCGATCTCCCTGGCCCAGGCAGTAAGCTCCTCGTGCGAACCCCCGCTATTTAATTTCTGAATGAGCGTTGCCTTGCGCTCTTCCATTGCCGCCATATCCGTTTCCAATTGTTCCATTTCGCGCTGCTCCTTATAGGAAAGTTTGCGTTTGGCCGTATCGGTAGCTTTGGGTGTAGTAGCTACGGGTACTTCTGCCTTCGGCGCAGACCGCGCCTCGGCGGCCTCCTGCCGGCTGCTGCTCTCCTGCTCTTCCAGCCACAGCCGGTAGTCGGGATAGTTGCCGGGGAAATCGCGTATTTTCCCTTCGCCTTCAAATACAAACAGGTGGTCTACGAGCTGATCCAGAAAGTAACGGTCGTGCGATACGATGATCAGACAGCCCGGAAAATTGGATAGAAACTCTTCCAGCACATTCAGGCTACTGATGTCCAGATCGTTGGTAGGCTCGTCAAGAATCAGAAAATTGGGCTCTTTCATGAGCATCAGCAAAAGCTGCAGGCGGCGTTTTTCTCCTCCGCTGAGCTTTTCGATGTAGTCATGCTGCTTAGCTGGGGGAAACAGAAAAGTTTCCAGAAACTTGGACACCGTTACGGTTTGTCCGTTGCCCAGCCGCACCACTTCGGCCACATCCTTTACGATTTCGATCACCCGCTGCCCGTCTTCAAAGCTGATGTCTGACTGGGTGTAGTACCCAAACTGCACCGTGTCGCCGCGCACCACCTGTCCGTTGGTAGGGCGCTCCTCGCCCGTAATCATTTTCAGCAGGGTGGTTTTGCCCATACCATTGGGGCCCACAATGCCGATACGGTCGCCCTTCCGGAAGGTATACACAAAGTTATGAATCAGCTCGCGGTCGCCGTAGCGCTTGCCAACACTTTGCAGCTCCACAATCTTGCTTCCCAGGCGGGTGGCCTTCACATTCAGTTCGAGCTGATTGTCGAATTTTTTCTGACTGGCTTTGTCTTTCAAGTCCTCAAAGGCATCTACCCGGTACTTAGCCTTGGTGCCCCGGGCCTTGGGCTGCCGCCGTATCCAGTCCAGCTCCTTGCGCATGAGGTTGCGGGCTTTGTCAATTTCGGCGGCCTCCACCTCCTCGCGTTCCGATTTCTTTTCCAGAAAATAGGCGTAGTTTCCCTTATAGACAAAAGCCGAACCGTGGTCCAGCTCCAGCACATTGTTGCAGACTTTATCCAGAAAATACCGGTCGTGGGTTACGACCAGCAGGGTGGTATTCTGGGTATTGAGGTAGCTTTCGAGCCATTCCACCGTGGTCAGATCCAGGTGGTTAGTGGGCTCATCCAGAATCAGTAGGTCCGGGTCTTCCAACAGTACCTTGGCCAGGGCTACGCGCTTGCGCTGCCCACCCGAGAGGGTACCGAAGCGAGCGTCCACGTCATGAATCCCGAGCCGGCCCAGAATCTCTTTCACCTTGGCTTCAAAATCCCAGGCTTTGAGATGATCCATCTCTTCCAGAATCTCCGTCAGGGCCTCGTTGTTGCCCGCAGCCAGTGCCTGCTCGTAACGTTTTACGGCGTGCGCCACCGGGTTAGACGAGGCAAAGATGACTTCGATCACGGGCAGGGCTTCGTCGAAGGACGGGCTTTGATCCAGATAGCCCAGCCGGATGTCTTTGCGCAGGCTTACCTCCCCTTCGTCGGGAGCGAGTACCCCCGCCAGAATATTCAGAAAGGTAGTTTTGCCGGTGCCGTTGGTACCGATGAGCGCTACTTTGTCGCCCCGGTTCAGGCCAAAACTTATATTTTTAAAAAGCCATTTTTCGCCAAATGACTTGGATATATTTTCCGCAGAAAGGTAATTCATACTCATAAAGATAATTCGACCGCAAAGGTAGGGCTCATCCGGTCAAAATGAGCAATTTGCTTCTATTAGTAAACTTTATTTCCCAAATTATAGGTACTTTAGCATCTTGTTGTTCTTTCTATTGAACGTAGTATCCAATTAAAACAAGTTGTTGCTTCTGCTTTTATGAATGTAAAATGCATCGCCACGGGAGTCCTCTTCCTGGCCAGTACTATTGCCTTTTCGCAAACAAAACCCGCCAACTACACCCAGAAAATCCCCGGTAGCAACCAGACGTACGACATGGTAGCTGTGCCGGCCGGGGAGTTTGTGATGGGTAGCCCGGCTACCGAACCCGGCCGCAAGGACGATGAGGGCCCTCAGCATACCGTAAAGATAGAGCCTTTCTGGATCGGGAAACATGAGGTAACCTGGGATTTCTACGACCTGTACGCTTTTAAGAATATGGAAAAAGAAATGGCCGACCGCTTCCCTGACCCCAGCAAGAGCGTAGCCAAAACCGACGCCAGCACCCGCCCCAGTCCGCCCTATGTGGATATGTCGTTTGGCATGGGCCGGGAGGGCTATCCGGCCATAAACATGACGCAATACGCGGCTATTAAGTTCTGCAAGTGGCTTTACGACAAAACGGGCGTCTTTTACCGTCTGCCTACCGAGGCCGAATGGGAGTATGCCGCCCGGGCCGGTACCAAAACCGCCTACTCCTTTGGCAACGACGCGTCCAAACTGGGCGAATATGCCTGGTACAAGGACAACAGCGACGGAGCCTACAAGCAAATCGGCACCAAAAAGCCCAACCCCTGGGGCTTGCACGATATGCACGGCAACGTAATGGAGTGGACCCTGGACCAATATGTACCCGACTACTACGCCAAGAAAAAAAACGGAGAGGCCAAAGAATCTTACGCCCCCGTTACCGAACTATACCCCACCGCCGTACGCGGCGGCTCCTGGGACGATGAGGCCGACGTGGCCCGTAGTGCGGCCAGGGTACCCTCCTCTCCCGACTGGAAGGTACTGGACCCACAGCTGCCAAAAAGCGAATGGTGGATGACGAGCGCGTCTTTTGTGGGCTTCCGGCTGGTACGCCCCGTAAAAACCCCGTCTGTGGCCGAAATTGAAGCGTACTACAACCCTCCCCTCATCGAAGACTACTGATATGCCCGGGCGAATTGATTTCCCGAGCAGATGCTAGCTAATTTACTGACTCATAAGGGTAGTTACCCTTATTTCAGGACTTTGTAGGGTAGGTTTTGTCCAAAGTTTCGTCTTATAACTATGCAGTGGGCTAATCCCATCCGGCTTTCTCAGCATTGAACATTTAATTTGCCGATTACTATTTTTAAACACTTAACATATCATGGAAAAAAACAGACGTGAGTTTTTGAAAGCTTCCGGGCTTATTGCCGGAGGAATTGCCCTGAGCCCCCTGGCCACCTACGGCTACAACAGCCAGGTAGACGATACCATCAAAGTAGCCCTGATTGGTTGCGGAGGCCGGGGAACCGGTGCGGCTGCCCAGGCGCTTAGCACCAAGCAGAACGTAAAACTGGTAGCGATGGCCGATGCCTTCCGCGACCGGCTCGATGCGTCCTACAAAAGCCTTACCTCTAAAAAATATACGGATGCTTCGGGAAAAGCCGTAGATGGTACCGTAAAGGTAAACGTACCCGATAGCAACAAATTTGTTGGGTTTGACGCCTACAAGCAGGCTATTGCCCTGGCAGACGTGGTCATTCTGGCCACACCTCCCGGCTTTCGTCCCTATCACTTCGAGGAAGCCGTTCGTCAGAACAAGCAGGTATTTATGGAGAAACCCGTAGCCACTGACGCACCGGGTATCCGCAAAGTGCTGGAAGTAGCCGAAATTGCCAAAAAGAAAAAACTGAACGTAGTGACGGGCCTGCAGCGCCATTATCAGGCCAACTACCGCGAGGCCATCAAGCGCATTCAGGACGGTGCCCTGGGCGACATCGTAGGCGGACAGGTATACTGGGTGAGCGGCGGCGTGTGGGTGAAGGATCGCCTGCCCAGCATGACCGAAATGGAATACCAGATGCGCAACTGGTACTACTTCAACTGGCTGTGCGGCGACCACATCGCTGAGCAACACATTCACAACCTCGACGTCATCAACTGGGCCAAGGGCACCCACC
>CATMVR010000338.1 GCA_950075905.1 uncultured Persicitalea sp.
CTTGACCAAGCGAAAAATGGCACGGTCCACCAGCAGCGGCTTGAAAATTTCGGCGATGTCCAGCGAGAGAGAGAATCGGCGGTCCCCCGGCTCGTGCAGGAACGCTATGGTAGGGTCCAGGGCGGTGCGGTAGATTTGTCGTACGACGGTGCTGTAACAAAGCGAATTGCCGAATGAAATCAGGGCGTTCAACTCATTGGAAGGTGGACGGCGCTCTCGCTTGTTGAACGGGAAGCGTTCGGCTACCTGTGGCCCCAGGAAATGCGGCCACAACTGGTAGTAACGGTCACGGATGCGTCCTTCCACGGCCATCAGCGTCGGAATGTCGGTCGTGGAGGGGAGAGCTTCGCGGTCTCGTACGAGAGCCGAAAGGGTCGCTTGCACCCTGGCTTGAGGTTCGCCGTCCAAACGGGGCTGGTAGTACTTGATGACACGCTCAATGTTGAACAAAGCCGCCTCCACAAAGGCCCGCGCCAGCACGAGGCGTTTTTTGGGACTCAGGTAATGCTGGGCCTGCTGCACCCGGAGCCGCCCCGAGAGCTGGCTTTCCCGCGGATAGATGGTGGCGGTATAGTTGCCGTAGTAATCGTAGAAAAAGGCCGGAATGCCCTGTTGGCCCAGAAACGTGATGAGCTTGGAATTGATGTCCACTTCGCCAAACAGAAACAGGCTGTCCACACTCTCCACCGGAAACGGTGTGCGCGGGCCGTCGGGCTCGGCCGAGGGTAGCCCCTCATCGCCGGGGGCATCGTCGGGTAGGCGCTCCCCCGTGGTTTTTTCCAGGGCGAGCGTGTTGTGCTGGCGTTTCAGGCGTCCGCTTGAAAAGAGATAGTAGGGGCGTTTCATTTTGTGTTAAATTTTAAATGAGAGAATGAGAGAATTGGTAGTCAAAATTTATCCACTCAATCCCTCATTTAGAATTAGGCGAAGCACAGCTCCTCGAAAGCGCATTTTTTGCAAAAGCTCTTCTTCGTCAAAACCTGTGGCGGGGCATCCTGAGTGGCTAGTTGGCGTAGAGCGGTAACAGTCCGTTCAAGTTCGGCAATATGTTCGTCTTCCAGCACAACGGTTTCGGTGCGGCGCAACAGTGGATAGTCGAGCTGACCCACGAAGGGCGAGCCATCAGTGCGCTGGATGCCGTTGCGATGCAGCAGCCACAGATAAAACCGCACCTGCCACCGGTGGGCGTCCTCGCAGGATCGGCCCTTCTTGGTTTCGTGCAAAACGCCCTCCCGCAGGTTGGCGCGATCAATCTTGCCGACCAGCGGCGTGCCGTCGGGTGCCTCAGCCTCCACCTGAAGGTGCTTGTCGGACCGGGCGTAGGCGGACTGGTCGAGCAACCGGCCCAGCGCCACGGTCTCGGACTCCTGCTCCATCCAGATGCCCCGCATCGACCACCACGCCTTGCGCGGGCAGAGGCGGTGGTAGTCGACAAGCATGCCGCCGATACGGAGGGAAGTGGAGGTCATTACGCTTCGTAATCGTATTCAGACAACAGTTCAATGATTTTTTTCTCTGCCTGAGTAAGTGCATCGGCCGCACCCACAACTCCCCGTACATAGCCTTTGCAGGCCAGGGAAACGAAAGTATCAACACCTTCAAAGGTCTCGACCACCGGATCAGCACGCTTCATGTCCTCCTCATTGAGGTCGGCACGAATGGCGGCAGCAATCATACTGGCATTCTCACTTATGGCCAAAGCCAGGGTCGTTTGCGGACTGTACATCCTGGCCTGATTGGAGGTAATATGCCAATTAACAAGCGCTTTGGCCAGGGCGGGAATAAGTTGCTCACGGCGTTCGGCTGGACAGATTAGCCTCTCTCCATCCGGAGATGGCACCCAACCTTCCTTCTTCAATTCTTCGAGCTTATCCTTGGTCAATTCAGGTTCATGCTGGTTGACCGACACGCTGAACAACCGCGAACGGTCAATCGCTATGTCGTAAACGAACAAGCCCGTGGTGCGGGCATTCTCAGGTATCCAATGGCGGCGGGGCAAAGTGCGCTGCTTACTATGCAGATACTCTGCAATTTGATCACTCGAAAGCTCTTCACCTGCTGCGTTTAATACCCTGACCGGATTGTTTTCCGGTTTGTCGCTGCGGTCGAAAGTCAGGTTTTCAGAGGTCATACTTACAAGCAGGGGGTGCAGGGCACGCATGGCCGATATGGACAGCGGACTGCGTCTTTTTAGTGTTACTACACCAGGCCTGGCCCGCATCCATCCACCGATGAGCTGGTCCGCGTAGTCAGGGTCGCAGGGAGACCACGGCTCTTTGTTCCCCAATTCGTCCTTCTTGTCAATTTCGTAATTGAAAGTGATTGGTGCCCGTGGCTCATCCAGTTCCTCTGACAGGAAATCCAGCACAGACCGCTTCACCTGCTGCCCGCTGGAATAGGCGACCCGACGGTTGTGGATGGGATCGTAATACGTTTTCTGCCCGTCCTGGACAGTGAAGACTGTGTGTTCAGCGGCTTTCAGGCCGCGCAGATACAGGTATGATTTCATAGGGTATTTGTTTAATTGTTGAATGGTTACTTCGATTTGGCAACGGCGTATTTGAGTTTAAGCAAAGCCATAAACAGGGGAATATCGGTTGTGGGCATGAGCGTGACGGTATTTGCCAGCTCGTCAAAAGTATCTACGTTCACTTTGTCGCTCTCGACAAAATCGGCCAATTTTTCTATGAATTCGCGGCGGTTTTTCGATTCGAGCAATTTATCCACAGCACTGCTGTTTACCTTTTTGCCTCTATCTCCTTGGCTGGAAAAGCCGTGTAGAGTCGCTGCGACTTTTGTGGTTAGATCAATAAGTTGTTGGTTGTTCAGCATAGCGATTATCCAGGTTTGGTAAATGGTATAAGTGATTATGATCGGATCATCCTGATCTTTTGGTGGTTTGAAGGATTTGTTCGAGCCGCTTCCACCGGGCATGTACTCCCTGAGTTGTTTCGGTTCAAGCGCCGGGATACCAATCTTACCCAATTCACAAGCTTTCTGAAAACCAAGCGCTGTATCGTAAAGGGTGTCCAGGGAGTCTGTACTCAATACGCCCCTTTCTCGGCTGATTTTCCGGTAGAGCTCGTTCAAATACCGCACGGCGGGCAGTTCCATCGACACAAAACCAATCGTTGTATTCATCTGGCTTAGAGAATACACATAGGTATTGACGGAACGTTTCGGCATCTTTTCGGATAAGGCAAAGATTACCTTTATCCAGGAAGTCGTTCCAATGCTGGCTGCTCCGGTACTGGGGTCTGTCCTTATATCAGGTATCCTGTTGGCAAACGGGTATGTAGGATCAAAAAAGCCGTCGAACACATTCGTTATCCAGTAGCCATTCCAGGTGTTGACCTGGTGAGGTTTCAGGTTTGGCGTTTGCGCCATATACTCCCGGTATCGGTACCAGCCATCAAACAGGGCCAGTAGCACCTCATTGGAATCGATCAGGATATTGAGACCGCCGCTGACGCCTACGCCCAGAGCAGCTCCGACCCACGAGGCGTATACATCGTGCTCAGTGGTTGGTAATGCCAAGTCAGACACTTGACCCGAAGTCCCCGCCGAGGCTTCTGCCGCAGCCCCTCCCAGGAAGAAGGATCCGTCAGGTGCGTCGGACAAAATTTTCTCATGCTGCCCGGCAAGTGCGTTGGCCAGGGTTTCACTTGTAAGCGGCGTCTTTTTCTTTTGCTTGTAGGCCTGATCGAACTTAGAGTTGTTCACGTGCTGAAGGTAGCGCTCGTTCATAAAGAACAGCGGCACATACACCTCGTCGAAGAATTCCTTTGCTGTGCGGGCTTTTCCTTCCCTCTGGTTGACCAATTCGATTAGTCGTTTTCCAATATAAGCGGTGTACATATCAGATCATTCGGTTAGTGATGGATGGATTGGATGGATTAGCACCCGGAGATTTCAGCACCAGCCCAAGCAGGGGGTCATAATATTCGTCTGGGACAACGGTGGGATAACTACCTGTTTCTACCCTTGGCCACGATTTTGCATATGGGGCGAGGGAGCGCCAGGGTACGGGAATTTCCAGGTTTTGGCGGGTTTCGCCATAACTGCTTATGTAGGTATCATGGTCCGACTTGCGAATGCAGACCGCCCCTTCAATTTCCAATGCATCAATCAACACAGATTTGGGACGGTGGCACAATTCACGCAATGGTGCGGTATTGCCCGAAGCCAGATGCACGTCAATGGAAGGAATCGCCACCTCACCATACACCTTGTCGATCAATTCCTGCAAATGACTTTCGTGCAGCAACCCATCGGGTAAAAGCTCGTAGCTGCGCCGCACTACGTCCGGATTATAGGGTAGAATATCCTTATCCACTTCGGATGGCGCAATGACACCTACCGGTCGGTACTTGCCAATCGAGCCGCGGGTACGGCGGCGGTTAACTCGACCGAAACGTTGAATCAGGCTGTCCAGCGGGGCTGCATCGGTCACCAGCCTGTCAAATGAAATATCAAGACTTACTTCTACCACTTGCGTCGCAATCACTAGACATGGCCCCCTCCCCTTATCAAATTCGCTGATTTTAGCCTCTAGATTCGCACGGTCGCCGCGGCGGTAGCGGCTATGCACCAGTAGAATGTTGAGGTTCGGGAATTCTTTCCGCGCCCACTCGTAGCGCTGCTGAGCGGTGGCTACCCGGTTGCCGACAAACAAAACCTTTTCCTTGTTGTTTATGGCCTCCCGAACCGTTTTACGGGCATCATTCTCGTCCTTGATCTTGTGCACTTCGTGGCGATTGAATTCTTCCAGTTGCTTCTTTGTCAGACCCACCTGGTGTACCCGGCGTCTACCCCCCAGGGCCTTGATGAGCTCATCGGCCAGGGCCGTGGGAATGGTAGCGGTGCCTATGTGCACCCGGCATTTCAGTTTGACCAACTCTTTTACTATTTCAATGGTCATGGCGCGCGCCAGATCGTCGTAAACGTGTACCTCATCGAGTATTACATCACAGCCTTTCAAATCAAGTTTGGTTGCTTCGTGCCCACTGATGCCAAACACAATCGAGGCAATCTGGTGTGGGGTGGTAATCTTGACACTCGCCCCGGGATTACGCTGCAATGAAATTTCTTCTTCCTTTTTTTTGCCCTCCTCGTCCCGAATCTGAATTTTGGAAGCCGCATGCGCTCTCCTTACATCGGTTCTCTTTTCTATGGGTAGCCTGGACGTACCTTTGCCATTCAGATTCTCATCAATGCGTAGAAACATGGCATTGATCGAGGCCTGAAAAGGGAGCGTGTACACCACCCGGCCCCGGCAGCGACGCAGCAGGAAGTCCGTTTTGCCCGCACCAGTCGGGGCAATCACCAGTGTGTGACGGGTGCGGACATCTGCCCTCATGAGCGAGAGCGGGTGCAGCTCGGAGGTTCGGTCGTAGTAAGTCAGATCGGGATTTTTGTAGAAGCGCTTGATCAGAACCTGGGCCTCATCCATGTATTCCGAAGCGAAGTGGTCTGCGGCCATCAGTAAGCCCCGCCATTTCGACCAGTGACCGAACGAACGTGATCTGCAATAGTCGTAAGCGTAGTTCAGTGCCTCAGCGGCTTCCTCATTACTTATGGTTCTGTATTTTATTTTGAAATCCGGGTGCTCAACAATAGGTCGCACCTTTTTCGACCATACTTCCCGGTTTTCGGCGTGGCGTTTGACAACGACATCCGGTCCATTTCTTCTGACCAAGTCAATCAAACCCCGTTCACGCACATCCTGATAGGCCGATTTGTGATGAGCAGCCACCATTTCAACCAACACTGGCCAATCTGCGCGGTCAAAAAGTGGCAAGAACAGCAGGGAGGATATTTCGTGGCGGTGGGGCTCAGAGGTGATGCGTTCAGTTTCATCCACTTCGCCTTTCACCATCCTCTGAAAGTAATCGTGCGCCTTACCCAGATCGTGCAGGAGTGCTCCCAATCGAGCCTGGCGACGATTGAACCCGTGCCGAGCCGCCATCACGTCGATTACGCGGGCTACGTGCTGGGTATGGTCCAACAGGGTTAGACCCCCTTGTTCGG
>CATMVR010000339.1 GCA_950075905.1 uncultured Persicitalea sp.
CTGCACCAAGCGCTTCAAGGAGCAGGGTAATCAATGCCTGCAGATTAAGGTTTCCACAGCCTAAGCAGAGTGTGTTGACGGAATTGTGTGTTCGTATGCGCGTATACTTACCATATCCCTGTGCGTGCGTGCGTTGGTGATGTTATTTTGTAGTATTTTAGTGATTTGTTGTTTGGAGTAACTTACTCACTCACTCACTCACTCCAGCTTACCATGCCTTGATATGTTTTGTTTGCTATAATATCGAACTTTAAATCAGTGATAGTGATGTGAATAATATTCATGGTTTATTTTTAGCTTCTCTATTTTAATAAACACTTTATTTTTAGGTTCTCTATTGTATTTAAAAGCACTTGTAGTTTTTTTTTCGTATTTGTGGCACTGACCGCTCTACTCAATCGGAAGAGCACATTAAAAATGCCTGGTTGATGTTTGACCGTAAGAATGGTTCCACTCGAGTGGATTGTTCCTCGTCAAAACAACCTCTGCCAGTCTACTTAAGTAATATTACTTCAATTCGAAGTACTTATTACTTCTACTTCAATTCTTAAGTACTACCTGGTCTACTAGTGAACTACTGGTAACGAACAAACAAAATGTCTGCGATCGAGAAAGTGAACTGTAGTGGATTGTCTGTTGACGAAAAGAGGGCATTGAAGGCCTTAATGGGCCATAAACCTTCTATTCGTGATCAAATAGCGGAGGATTCGGCCGTGGATGATAGCCTTTTGCGAGCATATCTCAACATTCCTGGTAAGAAAGCATCATCTGTTCATCATTCATCGTTCTTCACCTTGTTTTTGTCTTTTCTTGTCTATTTTCATCTTGTATTATCGCATGTTGTTAACTTGCTTCCTATTTATCCGTAGTGTATTCTGTGGTACCTCCCGCGTTGTCTACTGAGACACTGACGCAAGTCTCTTCCGTCAAAGTTAACGGTGGCAATTTCTTCCCTCGTTTCGGTGGAGAATTCCCCGTCAAAACTGTCTTCAAGAGTGCATGGGAATTTGATGACAGCGAATGGAGGCCTAGAATAATCAAGATGGCCGACGAGAACGAAAGGTGGCAGACTCTTAATCTTCGCCGATACTTTCCTGGGAGAAAGCTCGAGGAGTTTCATTTGGTTGATGCCAACCTGTGGGGAACCTCCCGTGGCCCCCGCCATTCAGGAGTGATCCTCTCCCGCTACGCCGGTGTCCTTTCTGAATTTACTACAAGCTTTACAGCCCCAATGGTACTCGTGTTCAAGCATTTGAATCAGATCTCCGTGGCCCTAAAAGCGATTCACTCCATCGGCGTGGTGCATTGTGATGTGAAACCATCTAATGTATTCCTCGATGGTCCTTGCAATGCCTTTCTCGCTGACTTCGGCTCGATGGCTCCTGTCAAAGAGAGAGTTGAGAGCAGAACTCTGGGGTACTGCGTGGCAGAGCACCTGGCCGATCCCCTGCCAGCCGATCCGGTGATGGACTGGGCGTCGCTGGTCATCACCGGCCTGCAACTGATTCGCAAGATCGTGATTGACGAGAACCCGGTGAAGCTCCCCGCCCTGGCTAAGTGTGTGGATGACCTGAGGTCCGACAAGGAGCCTGTACACCTGAAAATAGTGGAGATTTTTGACACCTACGTAAAAGCATAAGAATTCAAAGCTCTTGAGCTGCAGCATTTACAAATTGACTATATGTACAAATTACTCCCACCCAAGAAATAGTTCAGTTCTTGGGTTGTTCTTTTCTGCTGTGGCTGGCTTTCATCGCTGTGATCCTCCAGGGGGTGCGGTTAGCACTCTTCCACACGTGGTGGTGGGCGGAGGCAGAGGCGGCAGCAAAGCCGCGGGCAGGAGACTTGCTCATAGCCCCGTTTCCGAGTTGGCTGATGAGTACACACTGTTCGCCACCACACCCTCATCCTTGTAGTGCACCTCATTGTCGCTGCTCATGGCTGGACGTACGCTGCTGGGGCCTTGCACGCCTGCCACAGTGAAGCAACTTGCCTGTCGGCTTCCACAGTCTGCTCAGCGCGCTTGCTATCAATAATAGTATGGTGTCACGTCAGAAAGGTTGCCGTGGGAACTGCGGCGCCGGTTTTTGGAAGTTGGTATCAATGGCCATGTTCACGTGCAGATCAAAGTCGGACACGGTATTGAGGCCGTACTTGCTTTTGGCCACGTCCTCCAGACCCAACGTACGTAATGCTTGCGGTGATGGCACTCATGAGATGCACGTTGTTTTTCACAGTGGTGAAGGTGTCATCCAAAGTGATCGCATTCCTCTTCTTCAACATGACCAGAAGAGATTGCGACCAATCGTGACGGAAGTAGGAATATGTCACGAGCTTCTTGACTACATCTGTTTCATTCTCCTCAAAAACAATTTCAGACATGATAATAACAATCGACAGAGATGTATTGTTCAGCAACGATGATGATAGATTGTGATAAAAATGCGCGAAGATCTTTGCATCAGAACCACACTATATTTTCATAGTGTGTTTATTGTTGGAGTAGGTTGTATAATATCAAATTGGTGATTTAGGTGTTCAGCACCTGAGTCAGGAGGGACTACATCACTGTCCTAACCTCACAGGGCTATGGTAAGTGATTTATGTATCTGATCTACACTGATTATTTTATAAGATCATTCCGCTACATTTACACTCTTTCCATATTAAATATTTTTGCACTCTTTTCATGCGAATGTCTTTAATGTTTGTATATTATGACAGTGGGTTTTAGTTCTAAGCACTACTCTTTATTAACAAAACAGTTTCTTATTTTTTTTTTAATTTTTGAGTATTACTGTGATTTTTGTCTGTATCCGACTTATTTTTATTTTATACGTGTTGTATTTATTGTTGGAGTAGGTTGGGTAATAATCAGATTGTTGATTTAGGTGTTCAGCACCTGAGTCAGGACGGACTACGTCACTGTCCTAACCTCACAGATCTAAGGTAAATTATCTATGTATCTGATTAATCGATACTAACACCAAAAAAATCGTTCCTTTTGTATTAGGCATGAGCTGCTATTTGAGATAATCAAAGGATATTTTCCTCTCTCAACTATGACAATCCTCATGAATACTCATGGACCGATTTTAGTGTTTTGCAGCTTATTTACCAGTCAATATTTTAGAACAAAACCCCACAACTATGCACATCCATACGGTAAGCGCCGAAGAGGCCGTTGCCATTGTCCAAAACAACAACCGGGTGTTTGTACACGGCGCCGCCGCTACCCCTACCCCGCTGTTACACGCTTTGGCCGGGCGCGCCAACGAACTTCGAAACGTACAAACTATCCACCTGCATCTGGAAGGTCCCATGCCTCTGGCTGAGCCCGGCCTGGAAGAGTCCTTTCACCCCAACGCCCTGTTTATCGGAGCCAACCTCCGGGCGGCGGTGGCCGCGGGGCGGGCCAGCTACCTGCCTATTTTCCTGAGCGAAGCGCCTCAGCTTTTCCGGCGCAACATCTGGCCGCTCGATGTGGCACTGGTGCAGGTATCGCCGCCCGATTTGCACGGCTACTGCTCGCTGGGAGTATCGGTAGATGTAGCAAAAGCGGCGGTAGACACCGCCCGGAAGGTGATTGCGATGGTGAACCCCCGCATGCCGCGCACCCACGGCGACGGGCAGGTACATGTGAGCCGGTTCAGTGCCATTTACCACGAAGAAACGTCCATTTATACCCATGACCCCAAAGAACCCACCGAACTGGAAATGGCTATTGGCCGCAATGTGGCCGGGCTGGTGGAAGACGGGGCTACGCTGCAGGTGGGGATTGGTGGCATACCCAACGCTACGCTCCGCTACCTCACCAACCATAAGGATCTGGGGCTGCACACCGAGATGTTTTCGGATGGTATTCTGCCGCTGGTAGAAAAAGGTATCATGACCGGTATCTGCAAAAAAAAGCACCGGGGCAAACTGGTGTCGAGCTTTGCGGTAGGTAGTCAAAAGCTGTATGACTTCATGCACGACAACCCCATGGTGACTATGCTGGAGGCGAGCTATACCAATGATACGGCGGTGATTCGTAAAAATCCGAAAGTAACAGCCATCAACAGCGCTATCGAAATCGAATTTACCGGACAGGTATGCGCCGATTCGATCGGTACGCGTCTGTACTCGGGTGTGGGCGGGCAGATGGATTTTATCCGGGGGGCTTCGCTGTCCGAAGGCGGCAAACCCATTATTGCCCTGCCCTCGGTCACATCAAGAGGTGAGTCCAAAATAGTACCCCTGCTCAAAGGCGGGGCTGGTGTCGTGACTACCCGCGCCCACGTGCACTACATCGTGACCGAGTACGGAGTCGCAGACTTGTACGGAAAAAATCTGAATCAGCGGGCCAAGGCTCTGATCGGCATCGCTCACCCCGACCACCGCGAAGCTCTGGAACGAGCTGCTTTTGAAAGGTTTGGAAAGTAATATCACATCATAATCCCCTAAGGCTGCCTGAAAGCCTGATGGTTTTTTAAAAAATTTTATAAATTAATTCTTTTGACTATCAGACAGTTGTACGCATAACCAGTAAAAGACGCAGCCTTTATGTTCTAAATTTAGTCTGGTTTAGGTTATTTTCGTTCATCAATCGTAAACTACCTGCGTTTTTTATACTGATTATGAAAAGAATCTCACTTGCGTACCTGTTGTTATTGTCGGTAATCATACCGGCATTGGGACAAAAAACCATCTACTTTTCCGAAGGACTAGCCGCGGGGCCTTTCCATCAGTATGGCCGGGAAGCTATTTACAAAGATGAACTATCCTACCTGCTCAACGCCGGCCAACTGACTTCACCCACAGAAGGAACAGCCGCCAAAACCCTGGACGGCAAGGAAGTACAATGGAAAAGTATAAAAGCCGATACCGCCCACCGGTTTCGGGGCAGCGAGTTGTCCAACGGCTACCTGTACCTCACTTACCACTCCCCAAAGGCCCAAACGGCTATCCTGAACGTGACCGGCAACGACATGGTGTACGTGAATGGTGCTCCGCGCGGGGGCGACATCTACCGCTACGGCTGGATGGACATGCCCATTCAGTTAAAGAAAGGGAAAAATGAATTCTACATTCGCTCGGGACGCTTTGGACGGTACGGTGGTATCGTGGCCAAACTTACTTTTCCCGAAAAGCCAGTATACCTCAACACCGCCGACCTGACCATGCCCCACGTGGTGCCGAGCCTGAAAAACGACTCGCTGTGGGTAGGGCTGGTAGTGGTCAATACTTCCACCAAAGCCCTCACCGGCCTGACGCTGACTTCGAACGTTGCGGGCAAAAAACAGACCGTTGACCTGCCCACCGTACCGTCCCTCAGTACCCGCAAGGTAGGCGCGCTGCTCAACGGCAGTGGCTCCCAAAACGTTGGCAAGCAAATGGTAAGCCTTACGCTCTTTCAGAACAACAAATCCCTCGATCAGCAGTCTATCGAGCTGGAAACCATCGCTTCCGGCAAGCAGTACAGCCGGACGTTTATCAGCGAGATGGACGGCACGGTGCAGTACTATTCGGTAGCACCGCAGATCAATCCGAAGCCCGGCGTGGCTCCGGCGCTGTTCTTTTCGGTGCATGGGGCCGAGGTACAGGCCATCAATCAGGCCCGGGCCTACAAGTCTAAGGATTGGGGCGTGTTGGTAGCCCCCACCAACCGCCGCCCGCGTGGCTTCAACTGGGAGGACTGGGGCCGGATGGATGCCATGGAAGTACTGGGGATTGCCAAGAAAGCCTACCGGCCCGATCCCGAAAAAATCTACCTCACCGGTCACTCCATGGGGGGCCACGGTACGTGGTTTCTGGGCGCTACCTACCCCGGCCACTGGGCAGCCATTGCTCCCTGCGCCGGCTACCCTACCCTATCGAGCTACGGCTCGCACGACGGCATGATCCCCGACAGCGCCGCATCGCCCATGGAAGCCATGCTGCTCCGGGCCAGTAACCCCAGCAATGTCATTGCCCTGGCCCAAAACTATAAGCCTCTGGGCGTGTACATCAACCACGGCGACGCCGATCGGACGGTTTCGGT
>CATMVR010000340.1 GCA_950075905.1 uncultured Persicitalea sp.
GGGCCAGCCCCCGAGCGGGTCTGAAAATAATTCAGTATTTACATGTTTTAATTAGCCGAGGCTAATTTGAACTTCTACACCAGCCGCCAGATCTAGCTTCATCAATGCATCTACAGTTTTTTCTGTAGGCTCTACGATGTCCAACATGCGCTTATGGGTGCGGATCTCATACTGATCTCGCGCATCCTTGTTTACATGTGGAGAGACCAGAACCGTGTAACGCTCTTTGCGAGTAGGCAGCGGGATTGGACCCCGAACCTGCGCGCCAGTGCGCTTAGCGGTATCTACGATCTCTTGCGTAGACGCATCGATGAGACGGTGATCAAAAGCCTTTAAACGAATTCGAATCCGTTGATTTTGCACCTGACCAAACTCCCATCCCAAATAAATCCGAGCCCAGCGCGACGAATCCGCGTGAAGTAACCCGAAAAAAGGAAGCGGAATGTTAAAGATATCTCAAGACGTTGTCAACTAAATATCTTGGATATTTCACTATACAAACCACAACCAATTACAAATACCAAAAAGGTATTTTAGAACTAAGAAAGGGAGGCTCGATGCCTCCCTTTCTGCAAGCAAATCACGCCCTAGGCGTGAAAACTTACTCTACGATTTTAGCAACAACGCCGGCGCCAACAGTACGACCACCTTCGCGGATTGCAAAACGCAAACCTTCTTCCATCGCGATTGGCGCAATCAAGGTTACGTCCATTTTCACGTTGTCGCCAGGCATTACCATTTCAGTACCTTCTGGCAGCTCACACGCGCCAGTTACGTCTGTGGTACGGAAGTAGAACTGTGGACGGTAGCCTTTAAAGAATGGCGTGTGACGACCACCTTCTTCTTTTGACAACACGTACACTTCTGCTTCAAAGCGAGTGTGTGGAGTGATTGAGCTAGGCTTAGCCAATACTTGACCACGCTCTACGTCATCACGCTTAGTACCACGCAGCAACACACCTACGTTCTCACCAGCGCGACCTTCGTCAAGTAGCTTGCGGAACATTTCAACACCAGTACAGGAGGTTTTGGTGGTGTCGCGAATACCAACGATAGAAATCTCGTCGCCAGTACGCAGAATGCCACGCTCAATACGGCCGGTTACAACAGTACCGCGACCAGAGATTGAGAATACGTCTTCGATTGGCATCAAGAACGGTAGATCAACCGCACGCTCAGGCTGTGGAATGTAAGTATCCAAAGCTTCAACCAATTTCGCTACAGCAGTCGTGCCAAGCTCGTTGTCATCTTGACCGTTCAATGCCATCAATGCTGAACCAGCAATGATTGGCGTGTCGTCGCCTGGGAATTCGTACATATCGAGCAGCTCACGCAGCTCCATTTCTACCAATTCAAGCATTTCATTGTATTCTTCGCTGCCTACACCGCCGCAATCTTCAGCCAGCAGGTCTGCCTTGTTCAGGAAGACAACGATGTAAGGTACGCCAACCTGACGCGACAGCAGGATATGCTCACGCGTTTGTGGCATTGGGCCGTCAGTCGCGCCACATACCAAAATAGCGCCGTCCATCTGAGCAGCACCAGTGATCATGTTCTTAACGTAGTCAGCGTGACCTGGGCAGTCGACGTGAGCGTAGTGACGAGTTGATGAATCATACTCAACGTGCGAGGTCGCAATGGTAATACCGCGCTCACGCTCTTCAGGTGCGTTATCGATACCATCAAACGCTACCGCTTTACCACCATATACTTCCGCACATACGCGCGTCAGCGCTGCTGTCAGCGTGGTTTTACCATGGTCAACGTGACCAATGGTGCCCACGTTCAAATGGGGCTTATTACGTTCAAACTTCTCTTTAGCCATTGCGACAGTCTCCTAGCGGACTTTTTCGTCAAGTCACTATTTTCGTCAAGCCACTACAAAAAGACAAAAGCTGACCAAATCAGCTTTTGTCGCCAAATTTTAATGGAGCTCATGACCGGATTTGAACCGGTGACCTCTTCCTTACCAAGGAAGTGCTCTACCGACTGAGCTACATGAGCACCGAAAATCTCTTTTACTAACCTGCCCAAACTGGAGCGGGTAGCGGGAATCGAACCCGCACCATCAGCTTGGAAGGCTGAGGTTCTACCATTGAACTACACCCGCTCTGAGCATTTCACTTTCCTGATAAAACCTCGTTCTGATTGAGCAGGCGCAACTCTGTCGGTCACCGTAAAGCCTGCTGGCGACCACCTGGTGGAGGGGGGAGGATTCGAACCTCCGAAGCTTTCGCGTCAGATTTACAGTCTGATCCCTTTGGCCACTCGGGAACCCCTCCAGAAAAGGGCCTACATTCTCTTTACGGCCCAACCACTTGTCAACCAATTTTCAAGTAGTTAGGCACGTTTAAAGCTGGAGCTGGCGAGAGGAGTCGAACCCCCGACCGGCTGATTACAAGTCAGCTGCTCTACCAACTGAGCTACGCCAGCTTAGCTACCACGTCGCTTCCAAACTCCGCCAGGATGCGCGTCAGAAAAATCCAGCTCGCCGAAGAAATCAGAAACTGGCTCGTACCCCCCGCCGCCAGGCTGAGGATGCTGCCGATGTGCGCCCAATCTGGCACAAAGTCGGCCCATTTGAGGGAGACGGCATTTTTTGTAGTGTACAGAAAATATAGCTGGTAGCCTACGCCCACCGAGCGCCCGATGGTAGTGGCCACTGCCGCACCGGTTACGCCCAGTTCGGGCAGGAACCCGACACCGAAGATAAACAACGGATCCAGAACGATATTCAATCCGTTGGCGATCCAGAGCGAGCGCATGGCGGCCGAGGCAGCCCCCGCTCCGCGCAGGGCACCGCTCAGGGAGTAGAGCAGGACGATCACCGGGCTACTCAGAAATTCGATCTGGGCGTAGCGGGTGCCGGTTTGGATGACCCCGGCGTCGGCGCCCATCAGGCGGAGGATATCTTCTGCGTACAGGTAGCCCGGAACGGCCATCAGCAACGAAATGCCCACCGAAATGAGAATGATCTGCCCGATGGATTTGCCCGCCTGGTTGGCGTTACCCTCGCCCACGCGCCGGGCTACCAGGGCCGTAGCGGCGGTGCTCAGGCCAATAGCCACCGAGTAGATCAGCGTGATAACCGACTCCGTGAGCCCTACGGTGGCAATGGCGTCAATGCTTACCCTGGATACAAAGAAAACGTCGACTACTGTAAATAGTGATTCCATGATCATTTCCAGGATCATGGGTACCGATAGCAGAAATATGGCGCGGTTGATGCTGCCGCTTGTATAGCTTTGCTCGGAGCCGTCGAGGGCTAGCCGGAGCAACTGAAACCATTTTTTCAAGATAATGAATGTAAAAGCCAGGGAGTCAGCGAGCCGGACTCTTTTTGGGTTAGGAGCACATGGCTGCCAAGCAGCGCCTTAGCGGTGATAGAATGCTGAAATAAGGAGGACACCCACTTGCCGAAGGTGTCGCGGTTGCGTACAGAAGACCGAAGTAAAATCGGGGGTGGGTGGCTTCAGACCCGGGTAAGGAGCTTCATAGGCGTTATGATTTCTACAAAATTAAAAAATAGACCCGAATAATAAGGAAGGGTTGGAATAGATTTTACAAATACTTAATCGTAACTTACTAATCGGTTAAGCGAACTAATGCGTCATGGGCGGCGTTATTTTCTACCTGTCCTACGCAGCCAACCGGCAGGTATGACCGAACAACGGAAAGCAATGGCTAACCGGCTGCCAACTAAAACCAGGATTTTTACTGAA
The DNA here is from genome assembly GCA_950075905.1 of uncultured Persicitalea sp. Lineage (GTDB taxonomy): Bacteria > Bacteroidota > Bacteroidia > Cytophagales > Spirosomataceae > CATMVR01. The sequence goes on from CATMVR010000340.1 coordinate 3,723, forward strand.
TGATTGATAAGAGACAACTGAATTCTACGGCCAAAAAGCAGGAAACTGCCGTACTGATAGCCGTAAGCCCACAGCGCCAAAGCCAGGAAAAAACGCAGGAATACCTCGACGAGCTGGCCTTTCTGGTTACGACGCTGGGCGTACAAACAGTACAAAGCTTTACACAAAATCTGGAGCGCCCCGATACCCGCACCTACGTGGGCAGCGGCAAGCTGCAGGAGATCGTGACCTTTGTGCAGGCCGAGCCCGTGGATATGATCATCTTTGACGATGACCTTAGCCCGGCGCAGGTACGCAACCTGGAAGGTATCTTCGAGAGCCAGGAAATCAAAGTGCTGGACCGTAGCCTGCTGATTCTGGATATTTTTGCCATGCGCGCCAAAACCGCTCAGGCCAAAACCCAGGTGGAGTTGGCGCAATACCAGTATATGTACCCCCGCCTGACCCGCCTCTGGACCCACCTCAGCAAGCAGAAAGGGGGCGTCGGTATGCGGGGACCCGGTGAAAAGGAACTCGAAACCGACCGCCGGATTATCAAGGACCGGATCACTTTCCTGAAAGAAAAGCTCAACAAAATAGACCGTCAGAGTATGACCCGGCGCAAGGAGCGCGACCGCCTCGTGCGCGTGGCGCTGGTGGGCTATACCAACGTGGGGAAGTCTACGCTCATGCGTCGCCTGGCCAAAGCCGACGTGTTTGCCGAAAACAAACTCTTCGCTACGGTGGATTCGACCGTCCGGAAGGTGTCGGTAGGCAATATACCCTACCTGCTCACGGATACGGTCGGGTTTATTCGCAAGCTCCCCACTACTCTCATCGAGTCCTTTAAGTCTACGCTGGATGAAGTGCGGGAGGCAGATGTCCTGTTGCACGTGGTGGATATTTCGCACCCTTCCTTTGAAGAGCAGATGGAGGTAGTGAGCAGTACACTGGTCGAAATTGGCGCGGGCGACAAGCCTACCATCATTGTGTTCAATAAAGTAGACCTGTACCAGCCTCCGGTAGAGGAGGAGGAGTGGCACGAAGGCTTCGACGACGAGCCCGTAGCCAAGTCGGTACAGCTGCCGATTGAAGCGCTGATCGAGCAGCTTCGCAAGAGTTACCACGCGCGGAAGGCCGAGCATGTGGTATTTGTTTCGGCCGAGCATAACGAAAATATGGACGAGCTGCGGAAGCATCTTTCCGCGCTTGTGAAAGACAAGCACTTCATGATCTATCCCAATTGGCTGGACGTTGGCAACTACGATACCGACTACGGCGCAGATTTTGAGGGGTAAGGGTTTGGTCAGGAATTTTAAATTACCGAAATTCGCAGGCCGAATCCACTACGACCCCGTAGTTCAACGGATAGAATAGAAGTTTCCTAAACTTTAGATATGGGTTCGATTCCCGTCGGGGTCACTTTTTTGCTACGCTATAAAACGCAATACTACCAAAAACCGCCTATTCTAGCCAAATAGGCGGTTTTCTATTGTGGGTTATGGTGCCATGTAGTAAGCAATATCAGGAAATGTTGCGGAAAATGTTGCGGAAAAAATGAGTAATTTGACCATTCATGCGAACCTGGATCATAAGATAAAAAAGGATGGTACCCAGACCGTCCAGATCCGGATTATTCAATACAGAGTCTCCAAGCGGGTAAGTGCCGGCTTTTCTATCGAAGCGGTGCATTGGAATGCCGAAAAAGAAGAAGTCCGCAAGTCTCATCCACTGTACCGGCAGTACAATGCCCTCCTGCGATCAAAGAAAGTTGAGCTGGAAAATCTCTATCTGAAAGATACCGCGAAGGGTAGGGAGGTGACGGCCGAACTGCTGGTGCGAAAAGTGAAGAAAGCCGTGCTGGGCGATAATTTCTTCAAATATGCCAAGGCCCACATTGTGGATCTGGATAGCCCGGCCAGCCGGAAGGCCCAGACGTCGGTGATCAAGAAGCTCGAAGAGTATATGAAGGGGCGGGAGCTTTTCTTCGACGAGATCGACTACAAGTTTCTGACTAAGTATCGCAAGCACCTGAAAGGCCTGGGCAATTCGGTAAATACGATCCATGCCAATTTTAAGACGATCCGGGGGATTTATAACGCGGCCGTGAAGAATGGGGACTACAAGCCGGAGCTGCATGCCTTTGCCAACTTCAAGCTCAAAAAGGAGCGGAGCCACCGCATCAAACTAGATGAAGAGCAGATTGAGAAGATCTACAACCACCATATCCGGGAAAATATCAATGATTTCCACGCTAAGAATGCGTTCCTGTTTAGCTTTTATGCCCAGGGAATGCGGACGGCCGATATACTGCAGCTGA
>CATMVR010000341.1 GCA_950075905.1 uncultured Persicitalea sp.
TGCGTTGGGTAACGCGCGAGTCGCCGGACGGACGGACGGATAGACTCCCTACCACTCACTAACTTAACGACAAAGTGGCTTGCAATTGTGATTCCTTTCGCTAACTTAGCGTTCCGAAAGATGGTAGGTGTCGTCTTGACCCGCCTGGGTACCCTTCTCTATCAGTAGCTACAGCCACGTGTACAACGTGACAAATCCGTCATTTTATAGAGTTGTGAGGGTGTCGCGAGCTGATTGCGTTAATCCGGGGTCGCCTTACGGGGCGGAAAAAAATGGGAAAAAGCGGGTGTGAGATAGACCCACTGTATAATCCGTAACTGTGGGGGTAGATTAAGAAATCAATAAGTTTGTGATAAAGTTTGTAGTTACATTATTTATGCGTTACTTTTGGTAGCATTTTCTCCGGGGTCTGTACTCCGGGGGCGAGCCGGGAAAAGAAAGGTAGTAGAAGTGCGGCGCGGAAAAAGCTAACCACAAGGATAAAAAACTAGCATACGGAATCAGAACGAGGAATAAGAATTAAAACCAAAACCAAAAAAGCAGAAACATCATCCGCCCGCCCTCTATGACAAAGCTCTACTACCAAAGCCGCTTTGCGGCCTACAGTCTCTGGATCGATCTCCTGTTGCTGAACGTCACCTTTGGGTTCACATTCTATTCGTATAGTTACTTCCGCTCCGGCGGTGCTTTTGAATTTTCCGACTCCTACCTCATCCTGCTGTTGGTCAGAAACCTGCTGTGGGTAGCGCTCACCTATTTCCTGCAGACCTACCAGGTATCTCGGTTAGAACTATCGGTCGATGTACTGTTCGGTCGTTTTCTGCGCGCTATTATGCTGCAGATGATGATTATCCTGGCGCTGCTCTTTGTTACCAAGCACGGGTCGTCGGTTTCGCGGCTGCTGTATGGTTGCAGCGTCCTCAGCTTTGTGGTGACGGGGGCCGTGGCCCGGTTGGTGGTGTTGCAGTGGCTGCGCTCGTACCGGATGGCCGGCAACAACGTGAGTGGTTTTCTGACCATCGGCAAGAGCGAACTGTGCGACATAATCCGGCAGCGCTACGAGGAGCGGCTGGATCTGGGCCTCCGCTACGACGGGACCTTTGAGTTTGGCGCGCAGCCCCTGGATCAGGAAATGCATCGCCTGGATTCACTGGTCGAAACCACCCGGCCCGAGCTCATCTACTGCGATATGACTTCCCTCACGCCGGAGCAGATCCGGAGCATTGTGAGCCTGGGCGAGCGGTACCGCGCGCAGATTCGCCTGGTGCCCGACTTCCGGGGCTTTCTGCCCAACGAAGCCACGATGCAGTACCACGATGTGGTGCCGGTGATTGAGGTAAATACGCGGCCCTACTCCAACGTCCGGGACGAAACCTACAAGCGGATGTTTGACCTGGTGTTTTCGTCTGTGGTGATGGTGGTGGGGCTGCCCGTGTTTGGCCTCGTGGCGTTGCTGGTAAAGGTGTTGTCGCCGGGGCCGGTGTTTTTCCGGCAGCCGCGGACGGGCCGCTGGGGCGAGACGTTCTACATTTTCAAATTCCGAACCATGTACACCGACGCCGACCGGCTGGGGCTGCAGCACTCGCAGGGAGCGTTAGACCCGCGGGTAACCCCCATCGGTCGGTTCCTGCGCCGGAGCCGCCTGGACGAGCTGCCGCAGTTTATCAATGTGCTGCGCGGCGAGATGTCGGTGGTGGGCCCCCGGCCGCTGTTTCGCTACGACGTTGACATGCTCATGGAGGCCGCGCCCGAGCACTTCAAGAAACTACTGACCGTGAAGCCGGGCATTACGTCCATCGGGCAGCTGCGCGTGGGCTACGCGGATACGCTCTCGCTGAACCTTACCCGCCTGCGCATAGACCTGCAGTACCTGCGCAAGTACAGCGTGTGGTACGATATGTACCTGATCATGCTGACCATGTACGTGATGGTTTCCGGGCGGGGAAAGTAGCAGTCTTTTTTCTTACGATCGTCAGCCTCGCGGAGGCGTTCTGTGCGCCGATGCAACAACAACACAGTGAGTAATTCCCTGCGGGGTTTCCTGTTATTGGTAGACAAAATTAATTTGTGTCCGATTTGAATAGTTAAGTATATTTGTACTTGTGTGTTGGTGACGGACGGAGGGCCGCCTTGTCTGTTGTAAATAATAGATCTTCCCTTTCAAAAGTTATGTTTACGGGTTATGAAAAAGTCAAATATCTTTGCGTACATCGAACTCAAAAAGTTGGTGGACAATCTGCACCATCCGAGTCGGGCGTTGAAAGAAAATTTTGTGTTGCAGGCATCCTACTTCCATATTCTCGACCCTAAGTTTTTCTCGGAAGAACTCAGTCCTGAGTGGAACCTGCTGCGGACGCGGTTGGGCTATTCTCCGGAAAAAGCCCTGCAAGGGCAGTTGGTGCTCAAACAAAGCATGCGCGAGTCGATCCAAAGCCTTTCGGACGCCGAGTGCCGCGATATTGCCGCCCGGCTGTCGTCACTCTACGCCCGGCTGGGCCACGAATTTGATAGCTAACCTCCCCGGCATGTTTTCCGCGCCAACAGGGGGCGGATGCGTATACTGATAGACGTACTAACTTTCACTTGTTTCGATCGAACTGGCGATTTTTTCTGATCGCACAATTCTACCGTGAATCCTCACCTACATCTGAAAATCTCGCGGTAAATTGCGTTATTCACGCAGGAATTAGACCGCAGACTCTATGCAAACTGAGAAAATAACGGGCGTCGGTAAGTTGGGAATCATCGGCCTGGGCTACGTGGGATTGCCCCTGTCGGTGGAATTTGGGAAAATATACGATGTAGTTGGCTACGACCACCACGCCGAACGGGTGCAACAGCTTCGGGCCGGGCAGGACCTGACCCGGGAGGTCACTTCTGATGCCCTGCGTGCGGCCACGGGGCTGAGCTGTACGGATGATCCCGATCTGCTCCGCGACTGCAACGTATATATAGTTACCGTTCCTACTCCCGTAGATACCTTTCATAACCCTGATCTGAGCTTCCTGGAAGCGGCCTCAGCCACCGTGGGTAGCTACCTGCAGCCCGGCGATCTTGTGGTGTACGAGTCAACGGTGTATCCCGGCTGCACCGAGGAAGACTGCGTGCCCATCCTGGAAAAGCAGAGCGGTTTGCGCTTCAATGTGGATTTTTTCTGTGGCTACTCGCCGGAGCGTATCAACCCCGGCGACCGCGAGCGGACGCTCACCACCATTCTGAAAGTAGTAGCTGGCTCCCCCCCGGCCGTGACCGAAACCCTGGCGCAGCTCTACGGCTCCATCATCACCGCCGGCGTGTACCGGGCCCCCTCCATTCGGGTGGCCGAAGCCGCCAAGGCCATCGAGAACGCCCAACGCGACATCAACATCTCCTTTGTAAACGAACTGGCGCTGATCTTTGACCGCATGAATCTGGACACCACCGAGGTGCTGGAGGCCGCGGCCACGAAGTGGAACTTTCTGAAATTCAAGCCCGGCCTGGTGGGGGGGCACTGCATCGGGGTAGACCCCTACTACCTGGTGCACAAGGCGCTGAGCCTGGGCTATCATCCGCAGGTGATCTCATCGGGTCGTCGGGTGAACGACAGCATGGGGGCTTTTGTGGCCAAGAAGCTGCTGAAAGCGCTTATCGCTCTGGGGCTGGTGCTGCAAAAAAGCCGGGTACTGATTCTGGGTATTACCTTCAAGGAAAACTGTCCGGATATCCGCAACACCAAGGTGGTAGATGTGTACCAGGAGCTACGGGATTTTGGGTTGCACGTGGATGTATACGACCCCTGGGCGGTACCGGCGGAGGTAGAGCGCGAGTACGGCATCCGGCTGCTGCCGACACTGGATGACGAAACGTACGATGGCGTCATTGTGGCGGTGGCCCACGGGGAGTTTCGGGAACTACCCCTGGAAACCCTGCGCCGCTCCGCCCAATCGATCATTTTTGACACCAAGGCGTTCTACGAACGAAGCCGGGTAGACCTGCGCCTATAAAGCCCCGCTCTCATTCCAGGATTCTATCATAAACTCATAAACCTTAAACTCATCAACTTTTCTGCCATGCACAAAAAAATCCTCCTATCCCAACTCGCCACCCCCTACCCCCTGCCCGCCGGCGCGGTGGAGTTTTACCAGGAGTATGGCTATGTCAAGCTAAAAGAAGTACTATGTCCCGAAGTCATTGGGTACTACGGACAGCTGATTACCAGCGAGGTAATCCGGCTGAACACCCTCACTAAACCCATGGAAGAACGCACCACCTACGAAAGGGCCTTTCTGCAGATCATGAATCTATGGCGGGAGCATGAAGAGGTAAGAGAGTTCGTGTTCTCCGAACGGCTGGCCAAAATTGCCACCGATCTGATGCAGGTACAGGGGGTGCGTCTCTACCACGATCAGGCGTTGTACAAGGAGCCTTCGGGGGGCATCACGCCCTGGCACGCCGATCAGTTTTACTGGCCCCTGGCGACGGAGAAAACCGTAACGGTCTGGATTCCGTTGCAAACTACGCCGATGGAAATGGGGCCTCTGGCCTTTGCGGAAAAAAGTCAGTCGGTGGAGATTGGCCGGGACCTGGAAATCAGCGACGAAAGCGAGGCCCACATGGCAACGCAATTGACGCAGTTTACGCTCAACGAAGCGCCATTCGATCTGGGTGAGGTAAGTTTTCACGCGGGCTGGCTCTTCCACCGGGCCGGCGCCAACCGCTCGCAGATCGCCCGTAAGGTCATGACGATGATCTACATGGACAAGGATCAGACCATCACCGCCCCCAAAAATACGTTTCAGGAAGCCGACTGGCGTACCTGGCTTAACTGCAAGGAAATCGGCACCACTCCCAACAGCCCCCTCAACCCAGTACTATTCAGCTATTGACCAAAGCCCTCATACTCCCTTCGCTGCCCCTCACCCGACGGACAGCGAATTTTTTTGCCCTAAAATTGTTGATAACGTAGTACGTGCACAAAAAATAATTTACAGGTAAGGTGTCGTTTTAACGATATGTAATCTTTTAATTATCAGTATAGTAAAAAATAGCTAGTGGCTAACAGCTGATGGCTAAAAGCTACATACCACTTAAGTACTTGTGCAGAATTAGTTTATATTTTAACCGCAAAGACGCAAGGGCACAAAGATTTGATAATTAGAAACTTACATCTTTGCGTCTATCGCGTCTTTGCGGTAATTATTTTTGCATGACCACTTACCTGACGCAAAGCGTCGTACTTTTGTGTACTAAATTGATACTAGAAACAACCCAACAACCATGAATCGAATTAGTGCCGGTGCCCTGGCTATTTTGCTCCTGATCAGTACCACGCTACCCGCGCAGGTACAGCGCCACGCGACCTGGACGCACACCTTTGCCAAAAAAGAGGTGAAGGCAGGCGAGACGGTAGACCTTATTTTCCGGGCCACCATCGATCCGGGCTGGTACCTCTACTCGTCTGATTTTGACCCTTCGCTGGGGCCCATCCTCACCGAGATCAACCTCGAACCCAATGCCACCTACGAAAAGGTGGGCAAACTGAAACCCGTCAATCCCAAAAAGAAGTTTGACGAAATATGGCAGGGCGATATCACGTACTTTGTTGGCAAAGCGGAGTTTCGGCAGACCGTCCGGATTTTAAAAGACAATCCGGTCATAAAGGCGACGGCCGAGTACCAAACCTGCTCCGAGGTATCGGGCCTGTGCGTACTGGGCAATCAGGACTTTACCTTTTCGGGCCTGACGGTAGAAGCCGCTTCGGCCCCGGCAAAAGCGCAGGAGAACGCGGAGGCTTCGCCGACCCCGGCGACTGGTGCTACCCCGCAGGACGGCAGTCCGGTCACGTCCGCATCGCCAGATTCGGCGGTTTCGGAACCGGCCGAGGCCGTGGTGTCCGACGAAGCATTACCCGCCGCCGAGGCTTCGCTCACTCCGGATACCGATTCTTCGGCGGGCGGTAGCTCGCTGTGGGGATTTGCCATTGCGGCCTTCCTGTCGGGCCACGTGGCCCTTATGGTGCCCTGCGTGTTTCCCATCATCCC
>CATMVR010000342.1 GCA_950075905.1 uncultured Persicitalea sp.
AACAACACTACGGGGCTGGCCGGATTAGAAGGATTCACCAGCTTGGTGACGATGGTACGGGTTTCGTTCCAGCGCTCCGAAAACAGGGCCGTAGTGGCATTGCCCCAGGTGACGCCGCCAAAGCGGAGGGCAGCCTTGTACAGTTCGGTAGGCGTGGCGGAGAAAGGCGCGGACAGGCTATACACCACGTCGCGCACATCGGCCTTCTTCTTGGGGTCACCGCCATCCTTGGCTTCTACCCAGTACACGGTGGCAGGGGTATCGTTGCGCCAGTCGTAGTTGCGGGGGCCGTTGGGCGCGGCGTCGCGGCCCCAGGGCATGTTTTCGAGCAGTGGGCTATCGTGCAGGGCTTTCACAAGCGCGCCGGTAGCGGCATAAATCTCGGTTTTGGCGGGGAACCGATTGACGGGTACCAGGTACGAGAAAGGCCGGTGCAGCGTCTCCACGAGTACATACTGGCCGTCGGGCGAGGGCGTAGCGCTGGCAATCATGCCCAGTGTGCCAATGGCTTTGGTGCTGCCGTCGAGGCCGAGCTTCATGACCTGCGAGGTAGCGTAGTACTCAAACAGCTTCTCGTCGGTCGGGTTTTTGAGCAGGTCCTGGTAGGTAGCGGCCTGGGCTTTCTTGCCGAGGTTTTCCTGTACCGTCGGCCCCTCGGGCACGCGGCTGATGACCGGCGCGGTGCCGCGCTCGGCCGATACTGCCCGTACAACAAACGACTGGCTGTCTGACACCCACTGGTAGGGAGAGCCCATGACGGCATTGAGGGCCAGGTCGCTCACTTTGCGGGCGGTGGCGGCAGCTACGTCGAGCACGTACAGCTCAATTTTGTTGTCGGTGGTATTGGTGAAGGCAATTTTGCTGTCGTCCGGCGACCACTGAATGTACGAAATCTTCGCTTTTTCGGGGAGGCCCTTAATGGCTACATCCTGCGCGTTGCCTGCCACTTTGCGCAGGGTCAGGGTGTTGGTATATACCGCCCGGCTCGGGCCATTGGTGGCGGGGTTGAACCGCAAACCGGCCAGCCGGTACTCGGGCTCAGAAAGTTCGGCGATGGTAGTGGTGGCAGTATTGCGTCCCATCAGCAGCATCCAGGTACCCTTGCTGTCTACACTGACGGTGGGGGTAGGGGTGGCCATCACCAGATCGGCCAGAGCTTTGGGAGGGAGTTGGTAACCGTTGTCCTGCGCCAGGACGGCCACACTCCACAAACAGAGGAAAAGAATTTTTTTCATAGAATTTTTTTGATGAACCATTATATAAAACGACTACTTTCTCAGTAGTTTTTTTGGGCGTTCGAAAGTAACAACTTTTAGCTTATTCTGCGCGAAAAATAGTTGCCCAACTAATAATTTATACAGAAAGTATTCGGGAGTTTATCCTTTGGCTATACACAGAGATCAAAGGTATTTCGAAAAAGAAGTATAGGGTAAGGAGGCTACGGGCAAAATTTGTCAGGCTCGCCAGGAGTACGATTCCCACCTTTTTCAGTACTACTAAGTAAATCTGGCGGTAAATGTATTTTTTATAAAATAACCGCCCCACCAGGAGCAACCGCCTGACTTTTCGAGTATTCCTAACCCATTTATACTTTACTATGCAAACAAAAGATACCCAGCCAACCGGCAGCAAACCCACCCGCCGTGACTTTGTGAAGGCTTCCACCCTGGCGGCCTCTTCGTTTTTTATCGTGCCCCGGCACGTCCTGGGCAAGGGCTTCATTGCCCCCAGCGACAAGCTCAACATTGCCGGCATCGGCGTGGGCGGTAAGGGCAAGAGCGACCTGGCGGCCTTTGCCCAAAGCCCTAATGTCAACATCGTGGCCCTCTGTGACGTCGACGACCGGCGGGCGGTAGATTCCCGGAAGGCCTATCCCAAGGCTACCTACTACAAGGATTTCCGCGAGATGCTGGCCAAGGAAAACAAAAATATCGACGCCTGCTCCATCTCCACGCCAGATAACACCCACGCGGTAGCCACCCTGGCGGCCATGCAGCTGGGCAAGCACGTGTACACCCAAAAACCCCTGACCCACGATATTTACGAAGCGCGTTTGCTGGGCAAAGCCGCCGAGAAGTATAAGGTGATCACCCAGATGGGCAATCAGGGCGGCTCGGGCAATGGCGTGCGGCGCATGCAGGAAATTTACGAATCGGGCATCATCGGCGACGTGCATAAGGTACTTACCTGGACCAACCGCCCCGTATGGCCGCAGGCGGTACCCACCGACAAAACGTTTGCCATTCCCAAAGAGCTGGACTTTGACCTGTGGCTGGGGCCCGCGCCCAAGGTAGCCTACAACGAAGCCTACCTGCCCTGGAACTGGCGCGGCTGGTGGCCCTACGGCACGGGGGCCCTGGGCGACATGGCCTGCCATATCATGGACCCGGTCTACCGTATTCTGCCGATCCTGTACCCCAATTCGGTGGAGTGCAGCGTGTCGGGTTCGTGGACGTTTACGCTGCGCCCGCAGGATCATAATCCCGACTGGACGCCGTTTTCGACCAGTATTCACCTCAACTACCCGCGCAACGACGGCAAGGGGGACATCAAGGTAAGCTGGTACGACGGCGGTATCATGCCCGAGCTACCCGAAGAGCTCAACCCTGGCGAAGCCTTCGGCAACTCCGACGGCGGCGTGCTATTTATCGGCTCCAAAGGCAAGCTCATGGCCGACTGCTACGGCGCCAAGCCCCGGCTTCTTCCCCTGAAAGACAACGAAATCCTGAACATTCCCGAAACTATCGAGCGCGTACCCGATGAAAACCACTACCTGCAATGGGTCAATGCCAGTATGCAGGGCTACGGTACGGGTAAAACCAGCTCGCCGTTTTCGTACGCGGCCCCCTTCGCCGAAAGTATTCTGATCGGTAACCTGGCCATCCGGAGCTGGATGCTGCGCGATAAGCCCGAAGCGCCCCGCGCCGCCGACCGCTACAATGGCCGGAAAAAGCTTTTCTACGATGCCGAAAATATGCGCATCACCAACTTTGAACCCGCTAATCAGTACGTGAAGCGCGAGTACCGCGAGGGCTGGGATCTGGTATTGTAATGGATTGATTATTTGGTTAGATGTTTGGGAAGGCGTAGCTTCGGTTGGAGCTGCGCCTTTTTTTTATCACACATTACTAATTTCCCAAATTAGGCTACTTTTATGTATTCTTAACCTTTAACCATGCTGTCAATGCAATGAAAAAGAATGCTTTAAAAACCATTTTAGGCCTGGGTAGCCTGTTGGCTTCCCTGATGTATTCAATCCCTTCTCACGCCCAGAAAACGTACGTATGGGAAGATTACAAATTACAAATCACCGTTCCCAGCGATTTCAGGGTAAAGAAAAATACCAGCGAAACTTTTGAAATGAAAGGCGATGGTATGGATCTGATTGTGGAGCTGGTTGAGGAGGATATTACTCTGGATGATCTGGAAGAAGCCACGGTTGCCGGTGCCGAGGAGATGGAACTCGATGAGATAGATGAGGCCAAGTCAGTCAGCTCTAATGGGCTCAAAGGCTTCTATGTGGAGGGCTTCAAGGAGGGCTCACGTATTATGTTTGCCGGCATGCTCGATCCCCGCACGCAAACTAATTTCTTTATTGCCATTGTTTTTGACGATAATGACGCCCAGGCCGAAGAAGATGCTATTGGTATTCTGAATAGTCTGAAACGCCTGCGCTGAAAGAGAGCGTGATGGACATTTGTAGCCCGATAGCCCCTTAGGTTATCGGGCTATTTGGCATAAAAACCGGAAGATTATGGCAAAATTAAATACCTTGGGGTATGCGAAATAAACCATAGACTTTTCATGAAACATTATTTTTTACCCCTGTTTCTCCTTATTACCACGACCCTCCACGCCCAGACCTTCAAGAACCCCCTGCTTCCGGCCGGGGCCGATCCGTGGTCTATCTACAAGGATGGGTACTACTACTACATGCACACCACGGGCCGCGACCTGAGCATCTGGAAAACCAAAGACCTCTCGCAGCTTCCCTCAACCGAAAAAGTGACGGTGTGGACCCCACCCGCCACGGGCCCGTATTCCAAGGAGATATGGGCACCCGAGCTGCACCACCTGCGTGGCAAATGGTACATCTACTTTGCCGCCGACGATGGCCGTAACCGCAATCACCGCCTGTACGTGCTCGAAAATGAGGCCGCCGACCCGACGACGGGTACCTGGACTTTTAAAGGTAAGCTGGAAACCCCGCAGGACAAGTGGGCCATCGATGGCTCGGTGTTTGAGCACAAGGGGCAACTCTTTCTGACGTGGTCGGGTTGGGAGGGCGACGAAAACGGCCGCCAGGATATTTACCTCTGCAAAATGAGCAATCCCTGGACCTGCACAGGAAACCGTATCCGGATTTCGGACCCCAGGTACGCCTGGGAACAGCACGGCCTGCTGACGCACCCCGGCCCCGACGATGCTCCCATTGTGCTGGTGAACGAAGGCCCCCAGCCCCTGGTGAGCCCCAACGGCCGGATCAATATCATCTTTTCGGCCAGCGGCTGCTGGACCGACTACTACGCTCTGGGTATGCTACACGCCGATGCCAACGCCGATCTGATGAATCCGAAATCCTGGATTAAACACTCTGAGCCCGTGTTCCGGGCCACCGACGTACAGGGTACCCACGCGGCGGGGCACAACAGTTTTTTCGTGTCGCCGGATGGTACCCAGCATTGGATACTTTACCACGCCAACCCCGAAGCCGGGCAGGGGTGCGGAGGCAAGCGGGCACCGCGTATGCAGCCGTTTACCTTCACGGCCGATGGAGTACCCGTCTTTGGGGAGCCACTGCCCCTGGGCGTGGAAATGAAGGTACCACGAGCCCGGTAAAGTGTTTTTTTTGAAATGTTTCGGTGATTCAGGCCGTGCTGGAGCAATTATTTTTGTAGCTGTTTCGAAAGTGATTGTTAATTAAACTACGAAACACCATGAAACAATTTGCGATAATGGGACTGTGCCTATTGACTCTGACCATGATGGGCTGTAAGGATGATGATGATGATGATATGGTACCCGAAATCGAAGTAACATCAATACTGTCGGGATCGAATGAGGTACCTACCAATACTTCGCCAGCCACCGGAACCGTTACCGGTACCTACAACGAAGATACCAATGAGCTGGATTTGGTCATTACCTACCAGCAGATGACTCCAACGGCCTGGCATATTCATGAAGCCCCCAAGGGTAGCAACGGGCCCGTAATCCTCAATCTGGGTACAACTTTTACCTCGCCCTTTACCTATTCAACCACTCTCACCGAGGAGCAGGAAGACGACCTGCTGGCCACTATGTACTACCTTAACATCCACTCGGCCAAATTTCCAAACGGCGAAATCAGAGGTCAGCTGGAAATCGTGCGATGAGAGTGATGTTTAATTACTCAAAGCGACACCGGGTTATCCGCCGGTGTCGCTTTTTTGATATATCATCCGGACTACTGCACGAACAGCAAGGTTTGCCGGCAGATTGATACCCTTCGCATTAGAAATGCGATATCGGGTGTCTTTTTTACAAAACACCGGCTCGACTAGTGCCGAGCCATCACTATTTTCTGCAAAATATGAAAACTACCCGTCGGAATTTTCTCGTTACCACTGGTTTGAGTGCCGCCAGTCTGAGCCTGCTTTCTTCGTTTGACTCCTTCATGCCGGCGGCGGGGGGGCTGCCGCGGGCCACGCCCGAGTCGCAGGGGGTGGACTCCCGAGGCATTCTTAATTTTTTGCAGGCTATTCAGACATCAGACCTGGAATGGCACAGCTTTATGCTGGTACGGCGCGGCCACGTGGTGGCCGAGGGCTGGTGGAAACCCTTTTCATCCGACTACAAGCACACGCTGTACTCGCTGTCCAAAAGCTTTACCAGTACGGCCATTGGGTTTCTGGTCAGCGAAGGGAAGATTTCGGTCAATGACCCCGTCCTGAAATTCTTTCCCGACGATGCACCAGCCTCACCCGATGAGAACCTGAAAGCGATGCAGATCAAGCACCTGCTGACCATGAACACC
>CATMVR010000343.1 GCA_950075905.1 uncultured Persicitalea sp.
GTGGCGGCCAGACTTGGGCAACAAGGGTCCCGGGCCCATCCCCGCCGGACTCGACTACGACCTGTGGACCGGCCCGGCCGAGATGAAGCCATTTTCCAAAAATTACGTGCATTACAACTGGCACTGGCACTGGAACTACGGCAACGGCGACATCGGCAACCAGGGCATTCACGAAACCGATATGTGCATGTGGGGGTTAGGCGTAGATTCTTTCCCCGAGAAAATCACTTCGGCGGGCGGTAAGTTCCTGTGGGACGATTGCCAGGAAACGCCCGAGGTACTTTCGTCTACGTACATTTATCCGAAGGAGAAAAAAATCATCGAGTTTGAGGTACGTCCCTGGATGACCAACCTGGAAGACGGTGCTGGCATCGGTAATATCTTCTACGGCAGCGAGGGCTACATGGTAATCAATGGCTACGATAAATACGAAATCTTCCTGGGCCGCGACCGCAAGCCCGGTCCTACCCGGAAAGCCGGTGGCAACCACTTCAAAAATTTCATAGATGCGGTAGTTTCCCGTGATGCCTCCAAGCTCAACGGTCCGCCCGAGACGCTGCACCTGTCTTCGGGACTGGCGCACCTGGGCAACATTGCCTACCGCACCGGCCGCAACCTGACTTTCGACTCGAAGGCCGAGAAGTTTGTAAATGACAAGGAGGCAAACGCCATGCTCACGCGCAAGTACCGCGCGCCCTATACCCTGCCGGAGAATGTGTAGGGGATTGGTGTTGTAAATCAATGACAGCGGCCCGTACTTCATCAAGTACGGGCCGCGTTTTTGGTAAGGGTGGCAGTAAAAATAATATCCCGCAAATTTCTCTAACTCTACCCAACTTTTCGCAGAAATCGCTTACTTGATGGCCGAAAAGAGGGACAGGCCCAGTCATAAAATGAGTACGAAAGAAAAAGAATACACCGGGCAACTCAGCCGTCGGGAGTTTATAGGCATCGGTGGGGCCTTGCTGGTACCGGCATTGGCCCAGGCCAGCGTCGGTAAGCTAAGCGAGCCCATCACGATGGGCCTGATCACCGATTTGCACCACGACCTGATCCACGACGGCAAGAGCCGCCTGACGGCCTTTCTGGCGGCGAGTCGCAAGGCCAAAGCAGACGGTATCATGCAGCTGGGAGACTTCACGTTTCCGCACGAGAAGAATCAGGACGTAATTGATCTATTTAATCAGGCGCACGAAACATGCTTGCACGTGATTGGCAACCACGATACCGACAACGGCCACACCCGGCAGCAGTGCGTGGACCGCTGGGGCATGCCGGCCCGGTACTACGCCCGCCAGGTAAAGGGTGTGTGGTTTATCGTGCTGGATGGCAACGACCCCGGCTCCCCCGCCTACAAGGGTGGGTACCCGGCCTATATCGGCCCCGAGCAGGTGGCCTGGCTGAAAGCCCAGCTGCAGCAGATCAAGGGGCCGATCGTGATTGTCTCCCATCAGCCCCTCATCGGCGCGCTGGCGGTAGACAACGCCCCCGAAATACAGGCGCTGCTCGCCAGCGCGGCCGACCGGGTCATCGTTGCCATCAACGGCCATACCCACGTCGATAGCCTCATTTATGAGAGCGGCATTCCGTACCTCACCATCAACTCCGCGTCTTACTTCTGGATCGGGGATAAATTCAGGCACGAAAGCTACCCCAAAGAAATCCACGCCGCGCACGAGTCCATGTCCCGAATGTGCCCCTACCGCGACCCGCTGTTTACAATGATGACCATTGACCCCGCAACGCTGACGGTGCAGCTAACCGGCAAGCCGAGTCAGTGGGTAGGGAAGTCGCCGGCGGAGCTGGGCTTTACGGACGAGTACAAGCCGCTGCGCGTAGGGGAGGAGATTGTTCCTTTTATCCGAAAGCGCGCAGTGCGGGCCAGGAAGTAGGGAGCATAGTTCTTATTCTTCAAAAAAGTCGTCCATTTTCACCGCCAAAATACCTCCAATGGCTAGTCCTATGACATCCTTGAAATCAAAATGGCCAAGCATGGGAATCCAGTAAGACAGCAGTTCGTGGGCAGCCAGGGCTAAAAAGCTATACAGGATAAACTTCCGCTTTTCCGTAAAGGCGTTTTTTTTGGGCAAAATACTTTGCATCAGTAGCCCCATGGGTATGAAGAAGAAATTGGTCCCAATGTCGGCGATACCAAAATCGTTCAGACCGTTTCTGTACATGTAGGGACGGTAGGCTGAGTTCAGGTAGTATCCCAGGACCAAAAACAGAAAGAGCAGCAGGTACTTCGTGGCCGTGCTACTTTTCAACCTGCCGGTAAAGCCTTTGTTTTGGGGGGATAAGCTACTTCTCATATTTTTTCGCCGCCAGGGTATCCAGCAAAAATCCATATGCTACAATGAGCAGGCCCAGGACGGGTATAAAGAAGATCAGCAAAAGCCGCAGGAGTTTGGCCCAGAATGTCCAGTCCTCTCTGCGCAGAATGGCTGCGGCAGTGACGATCAGCGCGAGCGCGTAGAAAAGGAATAGATTGCGTACCTGAAATTCGGTGATGAACATTGGATGGAGTAGTTAGGGAAAGCCGATGGCCGACCGCCGAAAGCCTCATTAGATCTCCGAATACTCCATCGGCCGCAAAAACGTAGCCAGGGCTTTGGTCATATTATCCTGGTACTCGGGCATACCTTTCATCTTGGTCCAGTCGGGGTCGCTGCCGAAGGCCTTCCAGCGGGCGTCGCGGGTGGCGCGGTCGGGGTAGGTGATCATGTACATGAGGTTGGGCATGTGGCTGCCGGCAATCACCTTGGCAAAAAACACGGGGTTGAAGTCCAGCTTCTTGAAGATGTCGATTTCTCCTTTGTTAAACATCTCTACCTTGTTGAGGTAGCGCTTCTCGGAGGGGCTCTCGTAGCTGCGTAGCTCGTACACGCGCTGATTCATGGGCACGCTCAGGCCCGACTTCTGGTACTGCGGCATACCGCTGAACGCTTCCAGCACCACCGTCTCGTAACGCTGGTAGGCAGGGGCCTTAAACGCCGACTCGATGTACTCCTTCCCGGCGCTGAGGTAGGCCTGATCTTTGGCGAGTACCTGCGGTAGCTTGGTGAGTTGGTCCAGCGATTTGAGCGGCGTAAACACATACACCAGCGAGTCGGCCTCGATGCCTCTGAACACCCCCACGGCCTTGATACCCGCCCGGTGCGCGGCCGGAATATAGGCGTTTTTGAGGTAGGTATCCAGCCGGCTCAGCTGCTCGGAGCCTTTGACGTGGTAGATGCGGAGTTCGTAAAATTCGGATTTGGGGGCAGCCATCGTTAGCCCGGCGGCCACCAGGAAAAAAATCAGAGAGGTTAATAACTTTTTCATGCAGATTATAAAAAACTTGGATTAGTAACAGAAACCAAAGCCGGACGGCGGCCGTACTTACTTGCCTGCAAAAAAAATAGCCCCGGACGGTACATCGTGTGTCGTCCGGGGCTATTTGTGTAAGCTGGTATAAATCAAAACTTCGGACAAGACAACTCCTTAGGCCGGCGCTTAGGCCGTCCTTTGGGGATATTGAGCGGCTCAAAGATGTACGAGAGGGAGATTTCGTGCGCGCCGCCACTGCCAATACCCAGGGTAGAGATGGTGGCGTCGTAGCTGTACCCAATGGAGAATTTGTCTTGCCGGAAACCCGCCAGAAAAATCAAAGACTCGTGGTTGTTGATATTTTCGGCGTACTTCTTCACCGGAATGCCCCGGTACCACACGCCAAACACCACGGGTGAGTAGGTCACGTACAGGCCGGCGTCGAGCTGATCGAATTTACCCTGCTTCTTGTACAGAATAGCCGGGGAGATAGTCTTCTCGCGGTCTATCTCGTTGCCCAGGAAGGTATAGCCCGCAAACGGAATGCGGAGACCGCCCTGAAAGCTGATCTTCATGGGCAGACGGGCTTCTTCGAGGCTCGAAAATGCCTGATTGGGGCGGTTGAGGTGATGCACCGATAGGCCCGCCCAGTACCAGTCGGAGTAGACCATACCGCCGGTGGAGAAATCGGCGTAGGATACCTGCGGCAGGCCGTTTTGTACCAGGGGCTCCTGCGTAGGGTTGCCGGTAAAGCCGCCGTTGGTATACTGGTCGCCGAAGGTGAGGCCGAAGTAGTCGAGGGTACGGGTAGCAAAGGCTCCCTGCAGGCCGAGGCGCAGAAAAGTAACTTCATTTAGCTGCAACTGGTAGGAATACTGGGCCCCCACTTCGGTAGATTTGAGGTTGCCCAGTCCTTGACTATCGAACAGGGCGTAGATACCCACGCCGCTGTTGAGCCCCGCAAAGTAGTTATCTACCCCAAAGGAGCTCGTGACGAAGTTGGCCGAGAGCGCCGGCCACTGATTGCGGTAGTTGACCGTAATGCGCGGGGCCAGGGCACCACCGGCCAGGGCGGGGTTGAGGTACAGAGGGTTAGCGTAAAATTGCGAAAACTGAGGATCCTGACTCCAACCTTTCAGAACGCAAAGGGTCAATACAGCAAGTAAAAGTAATTTCCTGGTCATGGTTTCTGATTTTCCGCGTATGTTTTCCCAAAGCGGGTTGAAGTATACAATTTTTATTCTGAAATTAACAAAATATCAACACTTTGCGTACCGGCCTTTAAGCAAAAGAAGTTTTTATACCAATTTTTAACGTAAAATTTTAAAATGTAATTTTCGTTAAAACTATGCTGATTGTTCACAGGTTAGATCAAACGTGGGTGTTGTTTTTGAGTAAGTAACGAAAGATGGGGATAAATTATAATAAATACAGACGATTTTTTTGGATCATAGGCCTCCTCCTGGGGGCCACGGTTGGGTTTGCCCAGGCGCAGTCAGTACCCTTTGTGGTCAAGAACCAGTGTATGCTCAATCCTGACTGTGAAAACGACGTCACGACCTTTGAGGATACGCTGCAAACAGCCGTAGCGTGGCAGTGGAATTTTGGCGATGCCAACAGCCAGGACAACACCGCCACCACCCGCGTAACGGGCCACGCCTACCAGGCTCCGGGTATGTATGTGGTTACGCTGGTACGTACACTTGCCAATGGTACCCCCGACTCTCTCAGCATGCCCATTCAGATCGGAGAACTCCCCCAGCAATTCAGCAACTGGAAAACAGACACCACCATCTGCCCCGGTCAGACCATTACGCTGGACCCCTACGCCGGTGGAAACGGCCCCGCCGGAGCCAAATACATCTGGTATCCCAAGGGCGACACCACCCAGGCGTTGGAAGTAGACAGTTCGGGCTGCTACTCAGTGGAAGTAATCTTGCCCAACGGCTGTAAGATTCAGGACCTGGTCAACGTAAAAATATGCCTCGAACCCTCGCAGCAGCAGGGGGCTAAGTGGTACTTTGGTAATAACGCCGGCCTGGATTTTGCCAACGGTACGCCAACGGCCCTTACCGACGGTAAAATCAATACGCCCGAAGGTACCTCTACCATAGCCAACTCCAAGGGCGAATTGCTCTTCTACACCGACGGCATAAAGGTATTCAATAAGGACGGCAACGAAATGCCCTGCCAGGCCGATAGCTGCCAGCCGCTGCAGGGTAGTCCCAACTCGTCGCAGTCGGCCCTGATCGTGCCGCAGCCTACCTGCAAGGGGTGCGAGTATTTGTACAACATTTTTACCACCACCGAAATCAACGATTCGGTGAAAGCGCTAACGGTCAGCGTAGTAGATATGCGGCGCGAAAACGGCAACGGGGCTATCGTGGAGCAGAACACCATTCTGGAACGTACCACCACGGAGCGCCTGGCCTCCGTGCGCAACGACCGCGACAGTACCTACTGGGTAGTATCGCACGACTTTGGTTCCAATGTATTTCGGGTGTACCACGCTACCGAGGGCGGACTGACCGAAACCGGGGAGTATCCCCTGGGAATGGACCACGACACGCTGCGCCTGATCAACCCGGGCATCGTCGTGGTGCGGGTCTCGGGCTACGGCCAGACCGGCCCGGATTCGACACGAGCCGGGTACGCCTCCGTCGCCGAGGCTGCCAGCGGTCTGCGGTATCTCAACGGCTACCCC
>CATMVR010000344.1 GCA_950075905.1 uncultured Persicitalea sp.
GGTAAGGATATTTCACCCGTTCACCCGTGCCACGGTTTTGAACCGTGGCACGGGTACGGCGGGCACAGGTACGGCGGGTACCGTTTTGGATACCAGGCTAATCTACCAGGCGGATCAGGTGATTCTTCTTGCCTTTGGAGACAAGCACAAAGCGGTTTTGCAGTAGATCAAACTCCGACAGCGGTTGCTCGGGGCCGGTCACTTTCACCTTGTTGATACTGACGGCGTTCTGCTGAATAGCCCGGCGGGTTTCGCCTTTGGAAGCATATATCTCGCCGCCTGTGCTGGTGGAAAGCAGGTCTGTAACGGTAGGACATGCCTCCCAGTCGGCGCGGCTGATCTCAGACTGCGGCACTCCGTCAAAAATAGTGTCGAACTCGTCGGCTTCGATGCTCCGCAGGGTATCGAGTGTAGCCTTGCCAAACAGCACCTCTGAGGCCTTCACGGCTAGCTGGTAGTCGCGGGCCGAATGCACCAGCGTCGTCACTGATTCGGCCAGGGCCTTCTGCATGATGCGCAGGTGCGGAGCCTCGGCGTGCCTGGCTTCCAGCTCTTCTATTTCTTCTTTGGAGTAGAGCGTAAATACCCGCAGCTGCCGGTGGCAGTCATCATCTGACTGGTTGATCCAGAACTGGTAAAACTGGTAGGGACTCGTCAGGGAAGGATCCAGCCAGACATTGCCTCCCTCGCTTTTGCCAAATTTGCTACCATCGGCCTTAGTCAAAAGAGGGGTGGTAAGAGCAAAGGCCTTGAAGTACCCCTCTTCGTCCCCCTCTTTGCGACGAATCAACTCCGTACCCGTGGTGATGTTTCCCCATTGGTCTGAGCCTCCCATCTGCAGGCGGATGCCTTTATTCTTGTATAGCCAGTAAAAATCGTAGCCCTGCAGCAGCTGGTACGAAAACTCGGTGAAAGAAATTCCGGTTTCCAGACGCTTTTTTACCGAGTCTTTGGCCATCATATAGTTAACGGTCAGAAACTTCCCGGCCTCGCGCAAAAATTCCAGAAAACCAATCCCCCTAAACCAGTCGTAGTTGTTGACCATCTCAGCCGAGTTGGCTCCGCAGTCAAAATCTAAAAAGTGTTCCAGCTGCGTGCGGATACCCTCCTGGTTGCGGCGCAGAATATCCTCCGAGAGAAACTCCCGCTCGGCGGCCTTACCCGACGGATCGCCGATCATGCCCGTGGCCCCTCCTACCAGCGCGAATGGCTTGTGACCCGCCCGCTGAAAGTGTACCAGCAGCATAATAGTAGCCAGGTTGCCGATATGCAGCGATGCTGCCGTAGGGTCAAAACCGATATAGCCTGCGGTCATTTCCTGGTTCAGCTGCTCTTCGGTGCCGGGCATCATATCCTGCAACATCCCGCGCCAGCGCAATTCTTCAATAAAGTTCAAAGTAGTCATTTGCCCGTTGCTTGTCGTTTTTGGACTGCAAATTTAAGGCGATTATCCGAAGATCATTGCCCATAGTGCGAAATAGTAAGGCAGGGGACGGGCAATGGAATAAGCGAGTGGGGAATTTATGCCTAGCACTTGTCAAAGCAAAACCTTTTCAACGTATATACCGTCACAGTTAACTTTTTTCCAGAATAATTTTGAAACTATATTCTTAGTATAGTTTCAATTTTTGCACCATTTGAGGCATATATTAACCGAATAATTCAATTTGGTCTTCTTTATTTATGTCAGAAGGTTATGATTATTCTCAACTTGAATTGATCCAAAAAGAAAACGACGGCGTAAATTTTTTAGATCGCTTCTGACAAACAGAAAAGCAAAATTTCAAAACCTTATTACAACTATGAAAAAAACGACGCAATCACGCCTGCCATCAAGTACTTCCAAAGAAGGGCAGATGCTGGCATCGGTCAACAGACGGTTTTTCTTACGTTCGGCGGGAATTGCCGCTACTACCGGAGCTTTTATATTGGGTGCCTGTACTGATAAAGACCTTGATCCAGACACAACTGTCAATCTGGGTTCCGGCGACATCGGTATCCTGAATTATGCCTACGCTCTTGAGCAGCTCGAAGCCGCTTTCTATACGCAGGTAATCGCTACGCCTTACGCCAATATGACCGCCGCCGAGCGGACTATTCTGACTGATATCCGCGATCATGAGATTATTCACCGCGAATTTTTCAAGGCCGCTTTGGGAAACTCAGCTATCATGCCACTTGATGTAAATTTCTCTTCCATCAACTTCAACGACCGCGCCAGTGTACTGGGTACGGCCAAGGTTTTCGAAGATACCGGGGTATCGGCCTACAACGGAGCCGGTAAACTGATCGACGACGCCGGCTATCTGTTGTTAGCGGGTAAGATTGTTTCGGTAGAGGCGCGCCACGCGGCCATCATCCGCGACCTGCTCAACCCCAACTCCATTGATTTTGCCGGGGATGATATCGCCGACTCCAATGGACTGGATCTGGCCAAGTCACCGGATATGGTATTGAGCGCGGTGAGTCCGTTTATCACTACTTCCATCAGCGGAAGCAACCTGCCGAAGTAATTATTGATCATCCATTAACAACTACAAGAGATTATGAATATTTTCAAAATTATAGATGAAATCCAGAAAGTGGATGGCGACGCGGTAGAGCGGATCGAACACGCAACCCGCCGCAGCTTTATGACAAAATTTAGCAGAAGCCTATCGGCAGCGGCCATTCCCACGGTATTTGCTACGGTTGTCAACAAGGCCTACGCCCAGTCGGCTCAGGCCGTGGATGTACTCAACTACGCCCTGACCCTGGAATACCTGGAAGACGAGTTTTACAAAAAAGGAAATGCGGCCTCCGGCCTTATTCCTGCTACGTACCAGAACGTGTTCCGGCAGATTGGCAAGCACGAAACCCAGCACGTCAACTTTCTGAAAGGTGCTTTGGGTACAAAAGCAGTAGGTAAGCCCACGTTTGACTTCTCTGCCAAAGGAGCTTTCCCGAACCCGTTCGGCAATTTCGACACATTTGTATTCCTATCGCATGCTTTTGAGGATACAGGAGTAAGGGCCTACAAAGGACAGGCGGGCAACCTGATCAACGATCCTGCGATTTTGGAAGCTGCCTTGCAGATCCATTCGATTGAGGCCCGGCCCGCCGCCAAGGCACGCGCCATTCTCTCGACCATTCGGAATGCTCCGAACATTAAGCCCTGGATCACCCTTAGCGAGGGATCTCCCGCCCCGGTATACGCCGGCGAAAACAACACCACACAAGGTGGCGTAGACATCACTGGCATTGCGGGCAAATCAAGAGAAGCTATTACGGAGGCTTTTGATGAGCCACTGACCAAGGAGCAGGTACTCGCCATTGGCGGCCTGTTTATTACAGCCTAGTGAAGCGAGAGTGAGGGGAAGGAGCGGACCGCCTGTGTGTGGTCCGCTCTTTTTTTTATGGCTCCTGCCGGGAGTTTTTGGGTACCTGCCGGAAGCACAGAGGCAGGCAGGGGCCCGAAATGGTAAATATGGCACGCTATTTTTGGTTGGTTAGTGCAGTTCGTGCCTTAGACGATTACGTTCGGGCAATTTAATCATCTACTCATACCTGCACTCTATGATCACCATGGTTGTAAGCGATGAGCAACGGGAGGAGGCATTTGCTTTCTACCGCGAAGCATTGCAATTATTGAAGCAATCGGGCAGCCGCTTTATGCTGGGTGGCGCTTTTGCGTTATTTCAGCATACGGGTATCTACCGGGACACCAAAGATCTGGATGTGTTCTGTAAGCCAAATGAGTACCCCCGTATTCTTAAATTCTTTGCCGAAAAAGGCTACGAGACCCAGCTTACCGATGTACGCTGGCTGGCCAAGATATTTAAGGGTGAGTTTTTTATCGACATAATCTTTGACACCGTCAATAACATTTGTACCGTCGACGACACCTGGTACGAACACGCTGTTCACGGCACTTTTGTAGGAGAAAATACACTCTTTTTATCCCCCGAAGAACTAATATGGTGCAAATTGTACGTGCAGAACCGGGAGCGGTATGATGGTGCAGATGTAAATCATATACTGTTAAAAAAAGGGAAAGACCTGAACTGGAAGCGGCTTTTATCCCGTATGGATGCCCATTGGCATCTACTTCTGATCCAGATACTCCTGTTTCAGTTTGTGTACCCGGCCGACTACCACGAAATAGTGCCCCGGTGGGTATTTGAGGAGCTGATGGCCCGGGCCCATGAGCAGTACGATATTCCTCCATCTCAGGAAAAGGTATGCCGGGGCCCCGTCATTGACCAGACACAGTATATGATCGATATAAAAGAGTGGAACTATAAAGTAACCACCATCAAAACCGTATAACTATGGCAAAAGCACAAAAAGTACGCATAGCGGCCGTTGCCGATATTCATGTTAGGGAAACCGATAAGGGCAAGTGGGCCGACTATTTCAAGGAAATATCCGAAAAAGCCGACGTGTTACTCATCTGCGGCGACCTCACCGATACTGGCGATGAGATGGAGGCCGAAATACTGGCCGCTGAGCTGAAGCATTGTACCATTCCGGTGGTATGCGTACTAGGCAACCACGACTACGAGAAAAACCGGCACAAACTGATCCGGCAGGTGGTTCAGAATGAGCACGTGCACATTCTGGACGGCGAGGCCGTTATCATCAAAGGGGTTGGCTTTGCGGGTGTAAAGGGTTTCGGCGGTGGCTTTGACAACTACATGCTTTCTATGTTTGGCGAGGGCGCTATGAAGGCGTTCGTGCAGGAGGCGGTAGACGAGGCCCTGCAACTGGACCGCGCTTTGGCTCGCCTTGATGCCGACCACGCAGACATTAAAAAAATCGCTGTTATGCACTATTCGCCCATCAAAGAAACCATCGTGGGCGAGCCTGAGGCTATATTTCCCTTCCTGGGTTCTTCCCGCCTGGCCGATCCACTGAACCGCCGCAATGTGCTGGCCGCTTTTCACGGGCACGCCCATATAGGTACCCTGGAAGGAACCACACCCACGGGCGTTAAGGTCTTTAATGTCGCTAAACCTATTCTTGCCAAAGAGGGCTATAACCCTCCATTCTTTCTATACGAGGTATAAACACAACCAAACGGCCTCAAAAAAGCGGCTTGCCGGTACTGGTTCGGATGTAGTTGCCCGCCGCCGTAGCGTTGTGCCCAAAACCACAGCCGTAGGCACCATCGAGGTAATCTAACTGTACGGCTCCGGCGCTAAATGTAAACTGTATTTTGCAGGTCCCGAAGTCGTGGTTTTCGTAAATTGCCCGATTGCCCCGGAGCGCAAGGGTGTGTTTTTCGATGGTCGCAATATTGTAGGCGGGGCCACCCGTTACGGCATTTACAGCTACTATAATTTTTCCCGGATTTAGCTGCTGTACCAGCAACTCGCCCGAGCCCGCTTCATTCCCGAACGAATAGGCATACGTACCCGTAACGTTGGCCAGCTTAGGCACCGGGATCGTCGCTTTCGAAATTTCTTTCAAAGTTATCGTGCGTTCTCTGGCGCTGGAACCCGGGGCGTTCCAGCTACCCGTCCAGCCCGTTCCTTTGGGGCTGAGGGAGTAGATGCCCGTCACGCTGCCATCTCTTGTGAGCTCGTGTAAAAAAAGAGTCCCTTCTTCTACCTTTCCAACAAGCGTAATCGGAGTACCCTTTTTCTTGTACACCACCGTGCCAAATACACTGTGTCCGTCTTGGGTGAGGGTTATGGCAATGGGGATGGAGTGCGAGATGGTGCCTTCGTAGGCGCGTTTAGTGAGGGTTTGGGCTGATAAATTGAGACAAATAAAAAAAGCAAATAACAGAGATAAAGAGTGAATACGCTGCATGAAGTTAATGAAGGTCTTCTTAGAGGAAAAATGGAAATTTAGACTTTGAAAATAATTTTTCTACGGTACAGGAAAAGTAAAATAACAAACCAGATCAACAGGTAAATCAGTGCTCCGGCCATGGAAGCGTTTTTTGGTTCGGCAAAATAAGGGGCAATCTGGTAATTGTACAAATAACTCTGCAAACCGATCGTTTCCCCCGGCTCGGCAGAACG
>CATMVR010000345.1 GCA_950075905.1 uncultured Persicitalea sp.
TTACCCCCTTCCTGAATAGCCGTATTGATCTTGGCCAGAACGGGCTCGATCAGCTGCTGGTACTTGTTTTGCAGTGAAGTCTCGGAATTACGCTGCAAATCCTGAATAGACGTCTGCAGGTTCTGCAATTCTTTTTCCTTATCGGTACGCAGTACATCCGCCATGCTACCGGCGTTCTTGTTATAGTTATCCAGTTTTTCCTGGAACTCCTTGTACTTATCGGAAAGAGCCTTATCGAGTTGTGCCTTCGTAATTTCGAGTTCATTCTGGATCTTCTTACTTTCGGGAAGCTTACCCAGAACAAAGTCTACGTTTGTATAGCCTATTTTGGTAGGTGCCGTGGCAGGAGTGGTAGTTGTTTGTGCAAACAGAGGGGTGCATGCTACTGCCAAAACCGCCATGATGGCCATCACTTGTTTTTTCATTGGTACGTGTTTATTTAGGTTTTTTGGTTATACTATTGGGGTTGGTTGTATTTGAGGGAGTGGCGGCTGCCGCGGCAGCCGGCTTCGTATCGATCCCGAGTTCCTCCATGATATAGTCTGTGTAATCGTGCCGGGGATTGGTATACACCATCACAAAATCACTGGACTTATCAAACAGGAATTCAAGCCGGCGTTGGGCGCATACTTTTTCGACGGCCCGCTGCACCCGTTCCATAACGGGCTTCATGAGTTCTTTTTTCTTCTGGAACATCATGCCGTCCATACCAAACACCTTATTGTTGTATTCGCGGGCTTCCAGTTCTTTTTCCTTTATTTCGTTTTGTCGCTTTCGTTTCAACTCTTCGGTCAGGAGTACCTCCTCAGCCATGTAGGCCCGCTGGAGGCGGTCTATTTCGGCGTACTTTTCCTGAATTTCCTTAGCCCATTTCTCAGAAAACTGATTCATCTCCGCTTCGGCCTTCTGGTACTCGGGCATCTTGCTGGTGATATATTCCATATCCACATAGCCAAACTTCTGAGCCTGAGCCTGTAATGCCAAAACGGACGACAAAGCTACTAAAAATATGATCTTCTTCATGGGAAGTACCTGCTTTTTTGCCCTCTATAACGAACCGCCATCTGCATTATTATCGTATCTGCTGTCCGATCGTAAAGTGGAACTGTCCCCCGCTGCGGGTATTGGAGCCCTGGATTTTGTCGAAGCCGTAGCCCCAGTCGATCCCCAGCAAACCAAAGGCGGGCATGAAGATCCTGGCACCACCCCCAGCCGAGCGCTTGATATCAAACGGGTTGAAATCGCGGTAGCTACCCCAGTTGTTTCCGCCTTCGAGAAAGCCGAGCAGGAAGATCGTTGCCTGGGGGTTGAGCGATACGGGATAGCGGAGCTCCATCACGTACTTGTTGTACACCACCCCGCCACCACCGGCCAGTGAGCCGCTGGGATTGAGCGGCCCCACCTTGCGGTCGCCGTAACCCCGGAGGCCAATGATGTCCTGGTCGGCCAGGGCAAAGGAGCCTTGACCAGCCAGACCCGACCCACCCACAATGAAGCGGCCAAACGGGCTCAGCCCTACCTTGTCGCCGTAGGTACCCAGGAAGCCCATGTGGGCACGGGCGCTCACCACCAGCTTGCCCGTAATGGTAGCGTACCAGCTGGCGTCAAACATCCACTTGTGGTACTCTACGAGCTTGAACTTATCCTGCTCGTCCACAAAGTCTCTGGTACGGAACGCCGAATACGGCGGTGTGAACGTGGCCGCCAGTGAGATATTGGAACCGTTGCGCGGGTACTGGAAATCGCTCAGGGTATTACGCGACAGCGTGGTATTGAACGTAATGTTGTTGGAAATACCGTTGCTGTAGCCTATGTTGAAAAAGTCGAGGCTGTCGAGCCGGTAGCGCTGCAACGACAGCGAGTGGCTCAGCACCAGGAAGCGATCCGGCTCTTTGAGACGCTTACCCAACGAAAAGGTAATACCGTTGTTGTAGTACGACCCAATGAACGTCTGTCGGTTGGCTGGAACCCGGGGTCCGCCAAATCCGCCGCCAAATCCGCCGCCAAATCCACCACCGAAGCCGAAGTTAGAAATACGGTACACCGTCCGGGTCAGGGCCACCCCAAAGTTGATGGGTTTTTTACCCCCCAGCCAGGGCTCGCTG
The DNA here is from genome assembly GCA_950075905.1 of uncultured Persicitalea sp. Taxonomy (GTDB): domain Bacteria; phylum Bacteroidota; class Bacteroidia; order Cytophagales; family Spirosomataceae; genus CATMVR01. Next base: position 2,106 of record CATMVR010000345.1, read on the forward strand.
AACGAAAGTGAGTAGGTCTGGAACTGCCGGCCGTTGGCCTGGAAGCGCACCGACAGCTTCTGCCCGTCGCCCGAGGGCAGGGGCCGCCAGGTGGAGCGGTTGGGTATGTTGCGAATCGAGAAGTTGTTGAACACCAGACCCAACGTACCCACAAAACCGATGTAGCCACCCCAGCCACCCGATAGCTCAATCTGATCGGAGGGTTTCTCTTCTACGGTATACTCAATATCTACGGTACCGTCGCCCTGATTAGGAATGGGGTTGATCTGAATTTTCTCCGGATCAAAATAACCCATTTGCGACAGCTGCCGCTGGGTGTTGATGAGTTCTGTCTTGCTGAACTTCTGCCCCGGCAGCGTAAACAACTCGCGAAGTACCACGCGGTCGCTGGTTTTGGTGTTTCCGTTCAGAATAATGCGGTTGATGGTAGCCTGCTTGCCCTCAAAAATCCGGATCTCGATATCGATAGAGTCCTGCAACACGGAGGTCTCTACCGGAATAGCCCGGAAATACAGGTAGCCGTCGTCCATGTAGAGCGAGCTGACATCCGCACCGGGAATCCCGTTGATTTTCTTATCCAGTTCTTCGGGGTTATAAACATCTCCTTTTTTCAAACCCAGAATCGTGTTCAGACGCTCGGTAGAATGCAGGTAGTTGCCCGTCCAGTTAATGGAGCGGTAGTAGTACTTGGGACCTTCGTCGATACGCATCACGATACTGATGGTTTCTTCGCCGGCATTTTTGATACTGTCAAACTCGATAGTGGCATCGCGGTAGCCACTTTTGCGGTAAAACGCAATGAGCTTGTCCTTGTCTTCTTCATAGACCTTGGGAATATACTTTGAGGGCGTAAACAGGTGCCAGAGTTTCTTCTCCTTGGTTTTTTTCAGCTTCTTTTTGAGCTTAGCGTCGGTAATGGCCTCGTTGCCTTCGATGATAATCTCCTCGATCTTCACCTTTTTACCTTTATCAACCGTAAAGTTCAGGGTAGCCTGTCCGCGAGTCGTGTCAGGAATCTGCACCACCTTTACCTTGGTGTTGAAAAAGCCCTTATCCATAAAGTGCTTTTTGATCAGGAGTTGGGTGTTTTTGATCACCGTGGGGGTAATTACCCGTCCTTTGATGAGCTTTACTTTATCGTTGAGCGTTTCGCGCTCGCCCTTGCGGATACCCGAGAAAGTGACCGCGTACAGACGCGGGCGCTCCTTGATGTGGATGTTGAGCCACACCTTACCATCTTCTACCTTCGTGGCCAGAATCTCGACGTCGTCGAGGGTACCAAAATCCATCATACGCTTGATGGAGGAAGAAACGGCCGGTCCCGGAATGCGAATCTTATCGCCCACTTTGAGACCGGAAATAGAAACCATCGAGTTGGGGTCCAGAAACTGAGTTCCTGACACCGTTACTTCGGCAATCTCATACTCTTTGGGATCGGCATAGTCTACGACAGGGCCGGTCTTCTCAACGGTGGGTTTGGGACTGCTGCCCAGGCCAATGCGCTGCGCCTGCACGGAGGCCGTGCCAACCAGCAGCAGCAGCATTAGAATTTTCACTACCTGGTTCACGTGGGTATATTTTTTCATATTTTTGATCACTATGCTTCTTTCACTTTTACCTGGTCGCTCGTTTTCCCAAATCGCCGCTCCCGCTTCTGATACGACACAATGGCCTCGTAGAGATGCGGTTTGCGGAAGTCAGGCCAGTATACTTCCTCGTAGATGTACAGCTCGGCGTATGCCAGCTGCCAAAGGAGAAAATTACTGATGCGGTGATCGCCCCCGGTACGGAGCATCAGATCCACGTCGGGGCGGCCCTGCGTAGCCAGGCGTTCATTCAATAGACCCTCCGTAATGTCTTCGGGTTGTAAGGCTCCTTCTTTTACTTCTTTCGCCAACTGTTTGGTAGCTTGTATAATATCCCATTTCCCGCTATACCCCAGGGCCAGTATAAGGTTGAGGCCGTTGTTGGTTCGGGTTTGCTCAATGGCATCGGCCAGTTGCCTGCGGCAGTTGCCCGGCAGGCTGTTCAGATCTCCGATGGAATCGAGCCGGACGTTATTCTTCTGCAAGGTAGGAAGTTCGTCGCGAATGGTCTGCACCAGCAGCTCCATCAGCGCCTGCACTTCCAGGCGGGGTCTTCCCCAGTTTTCGGTGGAAAACGCGTACAACGTCAGGTATCCCACTCCCAGTTCCGCGCAGCCTTCGGTCACTTCCCGAACGGCCTTGATGGCGTTTCGGTGGCCAAAAACGCGCGCGGCGCCCTGCTTCTGAGCCCATCGTCCATTGCCGTCCATGATAACGGCGATATGTTTTGGCAGATTGCTCAGGTCAATGAGTTCTTTCATTTGGCAGGTTCTATTTTAACTTTTTTTAACAAAAAATGCGGCTTTAAATGACTCTAACTTCCGCTGGTAAAGGAAGCATCAAAGGGCTGCTTTCATGCTCTGCCCCATACCCGGATGACAAACAGGGGCGCAATTTAGGAATAAGTACGACCTCTTCAAAATCAATAGCTTGGGGAATTTGCCGGATTACAAATTCAGCAGGAGACGGATGGCTTCGCCGTAGGTAGTACCGCTTTGCAGGGATGAGGCTTTGCGGTCGCGCATGACGAGTATGTATTTACCGTTGAAATAACGTTGGATCTCATTGATATGGTGTGTATTGGCAATACATGAACGGCTGATACGGACAAAATGTTCGGGGAGTTTTTCTTCCAGCGTGGTGAGGGTATGGTTGACGAGGTACTGCTGGGCGTCGAGGGTATGCAGAAAGACGTACTTGTCTTCGGCCTCAAAATGCGAAACCTCCGTAAGCGGAATAAGCAGGATGCGATCGCCGGACTTAACGGAAAGGGAGTACATTTCGGGGCGGGGCTGCATTTTTTCGAGCAGCCGCATGAGGTTTTCGGAGTACGGATTCGGTGCTTTGCCGGTACCGATCAGCTCGGCCCGGCTGCGAACCTTCTCCACGGTTTTTTGCAGTCGCTCGCTTTCGATGGGTTTCAGCAGGTAGTCTACCGAGTTTTCCTCAAAGGCCCGGATGGCGTACTGATCGTAGGCCGTGGCAAAAACCACCATGGGCATCACACTCACTTTGGCCAGCATCTCGAAGCCATTGAGCAGGGGCATCTCGATATCCAGGAAAATCAGGTCAGGCCGGTGCGTTTCGATCAGAGAGAGCCCCTCGGCGCCATTGCGGCCCTCGGTTAGTATCGAGAATGTGTCGGTGTAGTCGCCCAGAAGGCGTTTGAGACGGTTGAGCGCCAGCTGCTCGTCGTCGATCAGGATAGTCGAAAGAGGTAATTTCATAATAGTATGCAGTAGTACAACCGGCCCCAAAAATACAGAAATCTCCCGGCCTCGCCACCAGAAAAGGCAAAGCCACTATACTGTTGCGGGTGCATCCGAACCCGGATAAGTTGCCGCCGGGGTTTTGCCCGGCTCCTGATCAAATTCTTTTTTGGTTAGTAGCTCTTTCTTCACCCGCACACACACGTGCTTGGCGGGGGCATTCTGAAGCTCCACCGCGGCTTCATGCTGGTAAAGTAGTTTTAGTTTTTCCTGAATGCTCCTTATACCGTAGCCCACTGACAGACTTTCCTGAAAAACCGGGCCGTTGTCGTACACGCAGAGATTCAGCCATCCCTGCTCCTCATAGATGCGGATACGGATGCACCCCTTACCGGCCAATTTGCTGATACCGTGCTTGACGGCGTTCTCGACAATAGGCTGCAGCAAAAACTTCGGAATAGTTAGCTGCTGCAAATCGGCAGTATCTACCTGCACTTCAAACTGCAGCCGGTCGCCAAACCGTACCTGCTCTACCTGCAGGTAGGTTCGTACCATTTCGGGTTCGTTGGCCACGGTATC
>CATMVR010000346.1 GCA_950075905.1 uncultured Persicitalea sp.
GGTCAAGAAGGTAAGGTCATTTCACTGACATGCTTCCCGTACCTAAAAAATACGACATAGCAATTCTTATTTAGTATAATACTCAAAAGGGTACTCAAAATCGAGTGTGTGATCCTGAATGCCTGTTTCTCCAAATCGCAGGCCCAGGTCGTGGCCGAGAGCATACCGGTGGTGGTAGGTACCCAAGCCAAAATCGGCGACGACGAAGCCATCAATTTCTCCGTTGGCTTCTACCAGGGCCTGGGCGAAGGTCTCCTGTACGACGATGCCTTCGAGCTGGGCCGCGTGCAGGTCAGTTTCAACTCCGACGATGAAGATGCGGAAGAGGTGCTGGTTTTGTTGAAAAAGAGTGTGTAAGCTAAAATCTATGTATTTACAACTAACCCCCAACCCCATGGCTTTCCGATTCAGAATCTGCAAAAACGACACCACCTCCTGGCTGCGCGACACCTTTCAAGCTACGCCGCTGCGGGTACCCGAGGCGCGGGTGCAGCCGCTTATTGTGGTAGCCCAAAAAGATAAGAACATTCAGTTCCGGGGCGACCTCGACTACCTGTTGAAAAATCCGGGTGCCCTGGCCGTATCGCCCAACGTGGACGCCGTGGCTAACGTGGCCCTGCAACGCACTAAAAAAGTTGACATCGAGATTGGCCTGAGTATCCTGGAAGGTTTTCTGGAAGGACTGAAAATGTCGCCTGCGGCGGTGGGCGTAGCCCTCAAAGGGGTGAAGGAAATCTCCTTTTCGTTCAGCAACGTACAGCGCCGCTGGCTCGACCTGGGCAAGCTGGGCCTCCCGCTAAAAACCAACACGCTGGATTTGGAACACCCGGCCGTAAAGATTTTTACAGACGATGATCCGCACACGATGCTGCTCGTGTCGGATGCCATTGTCAGCAACAGCTTTGGCATTAACCTGGAATCGGGACGGGAGGATGCCTTCGAGGCGGGGATTCCGGCGATTCAGAAATTTATCGCCGACGCCAACCTGAATGTACAGGTGCAGTCGAACCTCAAAAAAAGCATCACCTTTCAGGGAGATACCCCCCTTACATTTGCTTTTTCCTGTGTACGGGTCGAGTTTGATCCCACTACGGGCGCTATCGCGCTCATGGAGGAGGTCAATCCGAAGACACGTGGCCTGGAATCTCTTGAAGAAGTACCCACTGTACCCATTGCAGCTACGCTGGACGAAGATGAGTTCGAGCCGGGCCTGCTGAGCTGGGACTGAGGGGCGTCAATGTTAGAATGAGTGATTGATGGAATGAGTGAATAGGGGCAATACTCAACGGCCACTCCTTTGGCACTTGCTGAGGGGTGCCTAAAATCCCACAATTTGTACATCCCTAACCGAGTAAAGCTATGTACCGACCCGTTGTATTATCCTATTTTTCGCAGAGCGACGATTCCGAACAGGATTACCTGCAATTTCTGGAAGACGAGTACGAGTCCATCGCCGAAGCCTGGGAGCAATACCAGATTCAGGCCGGTTCGGACCGGTACTTTGCCGTGGATTTTCCGGCCCGGGGCAGCGCCGACGGCGATAAGGTGGCGGAGGATATCCGCAACTACAAAAACCGCATCGTGCTCTTTCATTTCAGTGGCCACGCCATGAGTAAGCACCTGCTGTTCAAAGACGGCGCCAGTAATGCCCGGGGTATTGCCGGACTGCTGGGCGAGGCCCAGAACCTCAAATTGGTGGTGCTCAATGGCTGCGCTACCTACGACCAGGTAAAACTGCTGTTTGACAACAATGTCAAGATCGTGATTGCCACCAAGGGCAAAGTCAGCGATGGCATCGCCATGGAGTTTGCCGATACCTTCTATCGGGCCCTCAGCACCCGCGACTATACCATTCGGGGGGCCTTCGAGCACGCCATGAACGAATTGAAAAGGCAACATGCCGAGCTTGACACTGTTTCCACCCAGCCCATCGTGTGGCGAGGACTGGTGACCGACGCCGAAGAAGACCGCGACCGCTGGGAGCTGCACATTAAAAGTACCAAATACGAGCAGGAGCTCGACCGCGCCGACTGGTGGCAGATCAGCTTTGTGACGCCCACCCGCAAAGACATCGCGCTCGGCCACTCGCCCCTCGATAAAGTGATGAACGCGCTCATTGTGGTGCTACTCGCCCTGGGGGTAGCCATCATTGTCTATTCCGTGTTTTTTAAGGAAGATTTTATGCTTGCCTTCGTAGGGCTCACGGCCACCGCTCTGGCCTACTTTTTCGTCAAGAACCAGCAGCGGTACAAGACCCTGGAATTGAACCCCGAGCTGGTCGACGCAGCTATGATTCGAAAAGCAAGTATGTTTTCTTAGTTAACTTTTATACCCATGGTAGAAGCATTGGACAGTTCCGAAGAAGCAAAAAAAAACCTCTTACAGGAGATAGCCGCTCTGAGAAAACAGAGCGTGATTGCGCTGGTACTGGCGGTACTCTTCATTCTTATTACGGTGTATTTGTATTTTCAGTTGCAGGGTAGTAAGGAAAGTCTGCGGGAAAGCTACACTCAGTTGAAGAATTCGGAAGAACAACTCGAAGCCCAGAATTTAAAAATCAAATCGCTGAACGCAGAGCTGGATACCTTCCGGCAAACAATTCTGGCGGCGGAACGACCTCCCGAAGTTGCCGCTCCGCCGGTTATGGCCGCTCCGCCGCCAGGCTTTACCCCCAGGTATAACAGCGAACAATACGTCGTTGAAAGCGGTACTCAGGCCTGCCTTGGCTACATCATCTACATTCAGGATCGGCGAGGCAGTAAGGTATCGGCGGCCCTGCGTCAGACCCTGAAAGACAAAGGGGCAATCGTACCCGCCATTGAGCATATTGCTCCTTCGCGCGCTTTCCGCAGCTCCATAAGGTACTTTCACGAGGGAGATGAGAAGATCGCCGCCTACCTGCAGGAGGTTACCCTGGCAACGCTCGGGGCCGAGAAGGTGTCGTATTCGGCCCGGCAACTACCTATTCAATTTATACCCAATAAGAAAGTACCCCTGGGTCAGTTGGAAGTCTGGATTGACCAATGAACTGCTTCCTGTTCCAATCATCACAAAAATCCCGTAAGGCCACAATCATCCCCCCCGGTTTTCGTTAGAAGTGAACTTTTGCCCCTACCATCAGGCACAAGGCGCGAAATGAAAAAGATGAAGGTATAGCGACACCTTTTGCCTAACTTTGCGGTTTATAGGAATATATAAAAAAAAGACAATTCACGGGGTTTACCCCATTTATCTAGTATAGTAGCATACATGGAAGTATTGATCATGGCCGGACAGCTCATTCTGGGTTTGTCCATCTTAGTGGGATTACACGAACTGGGGCACCTCGCGGCGGCCAAAATGTTCGGCATGCGCGTAGAAAAATATTTTATTGGCTTTCCGCCCCGGATATGGAGCATTCAGCGCGGCGAGACAGAGTACGGAATCGGGGCCATACCCCTGGGAGGATTTGTGAAGATCTCCGGGATGATCGACGAGTCGATGGATACCGATCAGATGAGTCAGGAGCCGCAGCCGTACGAGTTTCGCTCCAAGCCCGCCTGGCAGCGCCTGGTAGTGATGCTGGGGGGAATTATCGTCAACATTGTCGTGGGCGTTCTGATTTTTATTGCCATTGCCTACAAAAACGGCGACCGTTTTCTTTCCAAAGAGGAAGTAAACCGCTACGGCATTGTGGCCGGCGACCTGGCCAGGGAAATTGGCCTGCGTACCGGCGACAAGATCGTGGAAGTAAACGGCAAGGACTTCACCAACTTCGACGACGCTGTTAGTTCGGAGGTCTTTCTGGGTAGCAACAGCTACTATACCGTCGACCGCAACGGAAATCGCATCGATATCGATATCCCCAATAGCTTTATTGAAAAGCTCTCGGAGCCCGAGCAACGGGGCAGCTTTATTCGTCCGGCCGAGCCTTTTACCGTCGGAGAACTGGTGCCCGGCCTGCCAGCCGAAAAGGCCGGCATCCAAACCGGCGACCGCATTACGGCCATTAACGGCAAGCCGGTTACGTTCTTTTCCGAATTACAGCAGACACTGGATTCGCTCAAAGGTCAGACCGCTACCTTCGCCATTAGCCGTGGCGGAAACAATACCAATATTCCTGTGAGTATTACCCCTGAGGGTACCATCGGTTTTTATCCCAAAAGCGAGCTGAACTATACGATTGTAAACTACTCACTGCCCGAAGCCGCCGTGGTTGGTACCAAAGATGCTTTTGGCGTGGTATACAACAATATCAAAGGCTTCGGCAAGATTTTCCGGGGCGAGGTATCGGCCTCCAAGGCGCTGAGCGGCCCTATCGGCATTGCCCGTATGTTTGGCGGCGTATGGGACTGGGGCCGGTTCTGGTTCCTGACCGGCCTGCTCTCTATGGTACTGGCGTTTATGAACGCCCTGCCCATACCCGCTCTTGACGGCGGGCATTCGGTTATCCTGCTTTATGAGATGGTATCGGGCCGCAAGCCTTCCGACACCTTCCTCGAAAACGCCCAGAAGGTAGGCATGGTGCTCCTGCTGGGACTGATGGCTTTTGCCATATTTAACGACGTCTGGAAAGCAGTATTCTAACCATGACCCTGCTCACAAAAAGGACATTTTGTTTACTACAATGTTCACTTCTTGTGGTAGCCATGCTGATGACTTCGGCCCGTTCAAGGCACGAGTACCATGTCAGTGTGACAAAACTGAACTACAACCCGGCGCAGAAAACGCTGGAGATCAGCCTGCGGGCTTACACAGACGACCTTGAAAAGGGGCTTTCGCTGGCCAACGGAAACCGGCGCTTCGTGCTGCGCAACGACGATCAGAACAACCCTTTCGTTGAGCAATACCTGCGAAAACATTTTATTCTGGCCGATCCCGGGCGTAAGCTCAAACCTTTTCAGTACATTGGCAAGGAAGAAGAAGCCGACGTCACCTGGCTCTATCTGGAAGTACCTTTCTCCGGAGATCCTGCGGGATGGGTACTCAAACATGACCTCCTGATGGAAGTCTTTGACGATCAGGTCAACATGGTAAATGCCAAATGGGGAGAAGACCGTAAAACCTATCTTTTCAAGAAAGATAAGCCCGTACAGGCGTTGTAAGGCCCAAAGGAGTGGAAAGCAGGTAAACGCTGGCTTCACGTACCGAATGTCTTTTGGGCACTGCCACTATCTGCCATTATGGACCTGGCACAAGTATTTTACTTCACTAACGTCCCATCGTTTTTTTATTTTTTGTAAATTGGGAAAAGAATATCTGTCATACTGACAGAATGCCTATGAATTTTGAAAACTCAGACCTTTATAGTCGCTTGCTTGTAACTGACTCAGACCTCGACAGTCTGGAAATTGTCCCTATTGGCGGGCCCGATGGCTCCGACGAACCCCTCGATTTGCCATCTGAGCTACCGATCCTCCCCATAAGGCAGACTGTTCTGTTTCCGGGAATGGTCATTCCTGTGACGGTAGTACGCCAGAAAGCCATTCGCCTGGTCAAGAAGATTTATCGGAATTCCGATATCAATCAGCGGATCATGGGAGCAGTGACCCAGGCAAAACCTCAGAAAGAGGACCCTTCCGCCGATGACCTGTATAAAATAGGGACGGTGGCCCATATTCTCAAAATGATCACCCTGCCCGACGGCAACGTGACCATTATTGTGCAAGGCCGGCAGCGGTTTCAGATCAAGGAAATACTTCGCGAAGATCCCTACATTACAGCTCGCATCGAAGGCATCGAGGATTCGTTTGCTTACGCCAACCGGAAAGAATCCAAGGCCTTGCTAAACTCCCTGCGCGACGGGGCCCACCGCATCATGCGGCTCAATCCCGAAATTCCGCAGGAGGCCCGCATTGCCCTTGACAATATCGAAAGCCCGGTTTTTCTGATTCATTTCCTCTCTTCGAATATCAACGTAGACATTGCCGATAAGCAAAAGCTACTGGAAGAAACGAACGGACATAAGCAGGCCAATCTGCTGCTGCAGTACA
>CATMVR010000347.1 GCA_950075905.1 uncultured Persicitalea sp.
GAACTGCTCAATCAGACCCGTTTTTGCCGTTTCGGGATCCTTGGCACTCCGGATCAGGTTGATCACCGCGTCCAGATTATCGAGCGCTATCAGCAAACCCTGCAGAATGTGCGCCCGTTTTTCGGCTTCGCGCAGTTCATATTCGGTGCGGCGGGTTACCACCACTACCCGATGTTCGACGTAATGCCGGATCAGGTCCTTCAGGTTTAGCACCATTGGGCGCCCTTTCACCAGCGCCACGTTATTTACTCCAAAGGAAGTCTGAAGTGGGGTGTACTTATACAGGTGGTTCAGGACGATATTAGGAATAGCATCTTTTTTCAGATCAAAAACGATACGCATACCGTCGCGGTCCGATTCGTCGCGGATGTCCGAGATACCTTCCAGCTTTTTATCGTTGATCAGGCCGGCGATGCGCTCTATCATGGCCGCCTTGTTGGTCATGTAGGGAATCTCCGTCACGATAATTTGCTCGCGACCGGTTTTGGAAACCTCCATGTGGGTATTCGCGCGAACAATGACCCGGCCTCGTCCCGTTTCAAAAGCCGACCGCACCCCCTGATACCCGTAGATGGTACCTCCGGTGGGGAAGTCAGGCGCCTTAACGAACTCCATGAGCTCGGCGATGGTAATTTCGTTGTTGTCGATGTAGGCAATCACCCCATCGATCACCTCGCGCAGGTTGTGCGGGGCCATGTTGGTGGCCATACCCACCGCAATACCCGATGACCCGTTGACGAGCAGATTGGGAAACTTGGCCGGCAGCACCGAAGGCTCCTGCAAAGAGTCATCGAAGTTGGACTGAAAATCTACCGTTTCTTTGTTGATGTCGTTCAGCAGCTCGTCGGCAATGCGCTTCAGACGCGCTTCGGTATAACGCATGGCTGCCGGGGAGTCGCCATCAACGGAACCAAAGTTGCCTTGCCCATCCACGAGCATGTAGCGAAGCGACCAGGGCTGGGCCATCCGCACCATGGTGTCGTATACGGAGGCGTCACCGTGCGGGTGGTACTTACCAAGCACCTCACCCACGATACGGGCTGATTTCTTGTAGGATTTGTTGTAATTGACACCGAGTTCCGACATGCCAAAGAGTACGCGCCGGTGTACGGGTTTCAGCCCGTCGCGTACATCGGGTAGGGCGCGGGAAATAATAACCGACATTGAATAATCAATGTAGGCTCCCCGCATCTCATCCTCAATATTAATGGGGATGATGTTTCCACTTGTTGTTTCTGCCATAAATAAATTGTAACGAATCGAAGAATTTAAGTATTTGGATAATTAATTTACAATATAGTGTAATTTGAGTACCAAATGGCTTGTTATAAACAGTCAAATTTCGTCATTTTTGGCGGTTTTAACAAAACATTCGTTTTTACGTCCACAAACTATTTACCAAACCTGACGCGAGTTTATGTCGCTGCCGGAAATATACCCTGTGCTGCGGTTATATTTTTACTCTATCCAACCTCTTCCTCACTAGTAGCCTGGATTATTTTCACTTCGAAACGGGTAATCCTGCGAGGTTTTATTTGTCATCGTTATATTTAGGGCCCAATCGGCTTATTGTCCCGAACCTTACTCCAAAACCTACTATCCAATGCCCCTACTCCTTATGATTGCCTGGATCAAACTCGACACCTTTATTTCTTTTCTTATTGTTTCCATTGGCCTGGGTCTGGCCGGAGGCATGAGCGTCGCAGAAATCGGGCTGGCGGTTCAGAAAGGTATTGGTGGTACCCTGGGCGACCTGGTCCTGATTGTGGGCTTTGGTGCGATGCTAGGAAAGCTGGTGGCCGACAGTGGCGCCGCCCAACGGATAACCGACGCGCTAATTGGATTATTTGGTAAAAAAAACATACAGTGGGGATTGGCACTGGCCGGTTTTGTAATCGGAATTCCACTCTTTTATAACGCTGGATTCGTCATTGTAGTACCGCTTATCTTTATGATCGCATCTTCGGCGGGGTTGCCTTTGCTCTACGTAGGTATCCCGATGCTATCTGCCCTCTCCGTGGCGCACGGGTACCTACCCCCCCACCCGTCGCCTTCGGCCATTGCCACACAGCTCAACGCCGACCTGGGAAAAACGCTATTTTACGGCCTCATCGTAGCGATACCGGCCATTGCCGTAGCGGGACCCATTTTCGGCCGTACCCTCAAACGTTTTAACCCCAAACCCGACCCCCTGCTGTTCGACGTAAAACCCCGCCCTGCCCACGAGCTACCCGGCCTGGGCATCAGCGCAGTAGCCGCCCTCCTGCCCGTTTTTCTGCTCACGGCTATGTCTGGGGTCAACAATCTTTTTCCGGGCTACAAACTGATCGAGCTACTGGCGGACCCGAATTTCAGCATGCTCGTATCGGTACTGTTTGCGGCCCTGGTGCTGGGCATTGGCCGGGGACTCAGCATGAAGCGGCTCAGCAAGTCTATGGAAGAAGCGTTTAAGGGCGTTGCCATGATCCTGCTTATCATTGCTGGGGCCGGTGTTTTTAAGCAGATCATGACCGAAAGCGGCGTAAGTCAGTATATTGCCGAAGGACTAAAAGGTATAGATATTTCGCCCATTGTACTGGGCTGGGGCATTGCAGCTATCATCAGAGTATGCGTAGGCTCGGCTACCGTGGCCGGACTCACGACCGTGGGTATACTCGGACCATTACTAATGCAAACCACCGTAGAGCCTGAACTTATTGTCCTGGCCATCGGGGCAGGCAGTCTCATGTTTTCGCACCTGAACGACGGCGGCTTCTGGCTGTTCAAGGAGTACTTTAATCTCAGTATCAAGGATACCATCCTCACCTGGTCTATCATGGAAAGTATCGTATCCGTAGTAGGTTTGCTGGGCGTGCTGGTACTTAATTTATTCTTATAAAAAAGTTTGTAGTTCTGAGTTCGTAGTTGAAATTGATAAAACTAAGAACTTAGAACAAACCTCATTCTATCTTTCTATCATTCACTCATTAAGAAAACCATGTCAACTCCCGAAGAAAATTTTAAAAAGCTGAATTTGGAACTCCCGCCGGCTCCGCGCCCTCTGGGTGTGTACAAGCCCCTACTCGTAGTAGACGACCGTTGGGTTTACGTGTCCGGCCACGGTACGGTACAACTGGACGGAACCCTTATCAAAGGCCGCATTGGCGCTGATCTGGACATGGAGGAAGGCAAACTGGCCGCCCGGCAGGTAGGCCTGGCCATTCTGGCCACGCTCCGGGCCAACCTCGGTAGTCTTAACCGCGTAAAAAAAGTGATTAAGGTACTGGGGATGGTCAATTGCACCGCTGATTTTGAAAAGCACCCTTATATCATCAACGGATGCAGCGAGCTATTTGCCGCCGTGTGGGGCATCGAAGAGGGCATTGGCGTGCGGTCGGCCGTTGGCATGGGCTCCCTGCCCGACAACATCCCCGTAGAAATTGAGGCTATGTTTGAGTTAAACCCAAGTTGATTGCGCATGTCAGAAAACTGGTACAAAGTAAATAATCCGGGGGAAGTACTGTCCCCCTCGCTGCTGGTCTACAAGGACCGGATTGCGTTTAATATCGATCTAATGATCAAGATAGCCGGCGACGCCGACCGACTGGTACCCCACGTCAAAACGCATAAGATGGCGGAAGTAATCCGGATGCAGCTCGATGCGGGCATTAGCAAATTTAAATGCGCCACGCTGGCCGAAGCCGAACTCCTGGCCGAAGCGGGTGCCAAATGGGTGCTGATTGCCTACCAACTCGTCGGGCCCAATATACCCCGCCTGCAAAAACTCAAAGCCAGGTACCCGCAAGTACATTTTGCCTCTCTGGTCGATTCGCTGGCTACGGCGCAGGGTCTGTCTGCACAAAGCGGCAATTCTCCGGTCCGGGTATTCCTGGACATCAATAACGGTATGAACCGCTCGGGACATCCTGTGGATGGAACGCTCGCCGATTTGTACCAGAAAATGGCTGCCTTACCTAACTTACACCTGGAAGGCCTGCATGTGTACGACGGGCATATTCGGGAGTCACACTTTGAAGAACGAAAGGCGCACAGTAACCAGGATTTTGCCCCGGTACATTCTCTGATCGATCAGATAAAGGAGATGGGGCTACCCGCGCCGATGGTTATTGCCGGAGGGTCGCCAACATTTACCGTCCATGCCAAACGGCCGGGGGTATACTGCAGCCCAGGTACCTGCCTGCTCTGGGATTGGGGCTACGGTGATCGCTTTCTGGATCAGCCTTTTCAATATGCTGCTTTACTGGCCACGCGGATTATCTCCAAACCGTCGCCGGGCATAGTGACCATAGACCTGGGCCATAAGGCCGTAGCCGCCGAAAACCCCATCGACCGGCGCTTTCGTATTCTGAATCTGGAAGACTACGAAGTACTCAGTCAAAGCGAAGAACATGGGGTGCTGCGGGTGGCAAACTGGGAAAGTCTGCGCGTGGGCGATTTGTTCTATGCTGTCCCCTACCATATCTGCCCTACGGTGGCATTGCACGAAACCGTAACGGTAGTCGAAAAGCGAACAGCGTTAAATAACTGGGAAGTAAGAGCCAGAAAAAGGGTGATATCTATTTGATAATTAATATTTTATAAATTAAAGCCAACATGTTTCTGTTTGATGCGCATCTCGATCTGGCCATGAACGCCCTGGAATGGAACCGCGACCTAACCCAGCCCCTCCCCCACATCCGCGAACGCGAAATGCACCTAACCGACAAGCCAGACCGGGGCAGAGGGGTGGTATCCTTTCCCGAAATGCGCCGCGGCAACATCGGGCTCTGCGTCGCTACCCAGATAGCCCGCTACGTGGAGCCGGGCAGTGCCCTACCCGGCTGGCACTCGCCGGCTCAGGCCTTGGCGCAAACCCAGGGACAGCTGGCCTGGTATCAGGCCATGGAGCAGGCCGGTGAAATGAAGCAGATTCGTACCTACCGCGAACTTAGAGATCATCTTTCTCTCTGGCAAAACGCAACCACGAAAGACCAACTACCCATTGGGTATATCCTGAGCCTCGAAGGGGCCGACTCGCTGTTGACTCTCGACCACCTGCACCAGTCGCACACGCAGGGACTGCGCGCCGTGGGGCCCGCCCACTACGGCCCCGGCCGCTATGCCTACGGTACCGATGCCGACGCCCCTCTTTCCAGGCAAGGAAAAGACCTGCTGCGCGAAATGGAAAAGCTGGGTATGATACTGGATGCCACTCACCTGTGTGACACCGCTTTCTGGGAAGCCGTGCCCAACTATCAGGGACCGGTCTGGGCCAGTCATAATCTGGTGAGGGCCATCACGCCACACAACCGGCAATATTCTGATGAGCAAATAAAACTCCTGATCGAGCGGGGAGCGGTGATCGGGATGGCCTTCGACGCCTGGATGATGATTCCCGGCTGGGAACGCGGAAAAACTACGCCCGAAGCCACAAACCTCCGCATTGAGCATGTGGTGGCGCACCTTGACCACATCTGCCAGCTGGCTGGCAATGCGCGGCACGTGGGTATAGGCTCAGACCTAGACGGTGCCTTTGGCCGCGAACAGGCGCCGCTGGACCTCCATTCCATCGCCGATTTGCAAACCCTGCCAGACCTCCTGTCCGCCAAAGGCTACTCCGAAACCGATATAGAACATATCATGTGGAGAAATTGGGTGAATTTCCTGGAAACATCCTGGGAGGAGTAACTATATATTACCTTATGGCAAGTTGAAGGCATTTCGTTCATTTTCAAAACGTTTACTACTGGTTTTCTATCGAAAAGATTGTGGTTCGTACTAAATATATGAAATTAATAGTATATATGAAGTATAATAATCACTATCTTTGGTAGGATTTATAACTCATTTCTGTCGGAATGAGTAACCATACAACTTTACACACTAAAAAATTGCCACATTTATGAAAGTAACAAAAGTTACCAAGCCCAAAAATGGCCTTCCCCGTTGGATGAGGCTCGCCAATCCCCTTACCAAAAAAGACCCCGTTCTT
>CATMVR010000348.1 GCA_950075905.1 uncultured Persicitalea sp.
CACGATGTTGGTGAGCGTCGAATAATCTGAGTTTTCAATACTGACAACAGCACCCACCAACGGTACCCGGGTGTCCTGATCGTACAAAAAGCCGTGGAGGGTACCCTGATGGGCACTGGCTCCTGAACACCAGAAGAGCAGGATGAATAAGAATAGGTTTCTTGAAATGAATAAAGGGTAGTTTTTCCTCATGCGGATTCAATGGTATTGTTTGGATAAATTCCATTTGTTAGCGAGGAGGGGGGATGGACAATAAACTGGAAACAGGGTAGATGGTTTTGTACTTATTAAAAAATAGAACAATAAATTACCGCATACAACTACCCTTAAGCTTTTGTCCCGGGTATATGTACGTCTTTGATTACAGAAAAGATTAAGCAGCTTTACATATTTCTGCGGTATTGTCCCCCCGCTTTGTAAAGCACCGAAGATAGCTGCCCCAGGGTACATACCTTGGAGGCTTCCATAAGCAGTTCAAAAGTATTGTGGTTTCCCAAAGCAGCTTTGTATAGATTGGCCAACGCGCGCTGGGCCTGATCGTGGTGGTTTTGCTGAAAGGCGATGCGGGCTTCAACCGCCTGCTTTTTTTCCTCGTCACTGGCCCGAATTACCTCCCGGGGCAGTACCGTAGGGGATCCTTTGGTATCCAGGTAGGTATTTACCCCAATAATGGGGAGCTCGCCGGTATGTTTTTTCATTTCGTAGTACATCGACTCGTCCTGAATTTTGCCGCGCTGGTACATGCGCTCCATTGCCCCCAATACCCCACCACGCTCGTTGATGCTCACAAACTCCCGGTATACGGCCTCTTCTACCAGATCGGTTAGTTCTTCCACTACAAATGAACCCTGCAGGGGATTTTCGTTTTTGGTGAGGCCAAATTCCCGGTTGATAATGAGCTGAATGGCCACCGCCCGGCGCACACTCTCCTCCGTAGGGGTAGTGATGGCCTCGTCGTAGGCATTGGTATGGAGCGAGTTGCAATTGTCATACACCGCCAGCAGGGCTTGTAGGGTAGTCCGGATATCGTTGAAGCCAATCTCCTGTGCGTGCAGGCTGCGGCCTGAGGTCTGAATATGATATTTGAGTTTCTGGCTTCGCTCGTTGGCCTGGTACTTGTATTTCATGGCCTTGGCCCAGATACGCCGGGCCACGCGGCCGAGTACGGTATACTCAGGGTCCATACCATTGGAAAAAAAGAACGAAAGGTTGGGCGCGAAGTCGTCGATATTCATGCCCCGCGAGAGGTAGTACTCCACGTAGGTAAAACCATTGGATAGGGTAAAGGCAAGCTGAGAAATGGGGTTGGCTCCCGCCTCGGCAATGTGATAGCCCGATATGGACACTGAATAAAAGTTGCGCACCTGATTGCCAACAAAGTATTCCTGGATGTCGCCCATCATGCGCAGGGCAAATTCGGTAGAGAAAATACAGGTGTTCTGGGCCTGGTCTTCTTTCAAAATATCGGCCTGTACGGTACCCCGCACGGTGCGCAGAGTATCCTTTTTGATCAGGGCGTACACGTCCCGCGGCAGTACCTGGTCGCCGGTGGTTCCGAGCAGCAGCAGTCCTAGTCCGTCGTTTCCTTCGGGCAAGTTTTCTTTGAAACGGGCGTAGTGGGTGGTATCGAAGGGTTTGAGCCAGCCTTCGGCGATTCCGGTTTCCACACCGCCGTTTTTGTGAATGTACAGCTCGCACTGCTGGTCAATGGCCGCATTGAGAAAGAACCCGAGCAGCATGGGGGCCGGGCCATTGATGGTCATGGATACGGAGGTAGAGGGCGCGCACAGGTCAAAACCCGAGTAGAGGATTTTGGCATCGTCAAGCTTACAGATATTTACGCCCGAGTTACCAACTTTGCCGTAGATATCCGGCCGGTAGTCAGGATCTTCGCCATAGAGGGTCACCGAGTCGAAAGCCGTGGAAAGCCGCTTGGCGGGCATCCCTCTCGACAGGTAGTGAAAACGCCGGTTGGTACGGTCGGGACCACCCTCGCCGGCAAACATCCGGGTAGGGTCTTCGCCCTCGCGTTTGAGTGGAAATACCCCGGCCGTGTAGGGAAACTCCCCAGGCACGTTTTCCGTTAGCTGCCAGCGCAGAATATCGCCCCAGTCGCTGTAAGTGGGTAGGGCTACTTTCGGAATGCTGAGATGCGACAGTGTATCTACAAAAAGATTTTGCTCTACCAGCCGGTCCCTGACCCGGTAACGGTACACGGGCTGCCGGTACCTTTCTACCACGCCCGGCCAGTCTTCCACCTTTCTGCGCGCTTCGGGGTGCAGCTTCTGTTCCGTTTCCCGGATCAACGCCCGCAGCGTAGTCGTGGTATCGTGGCTTTCCTCCCGGCCTTCCAGCAGTTCAAGGCTTCCGCGCAGGCGGTACCACATACTGGCTAGCCGGCTTTGCTCTTTCACAAATTCGGCGTAGTTGCGGGCTTTCTCTACAATCTCGGCCAGGTAGCGGCTTCGGCTGGGGGGAATGATGGTAATGGGGTCGGGGTTACTGGCGGGGAGGTCTTTCGTTAGTTCGACAGCCTGGGTAGGGGTATCGACTTTCTTTTGCAGAAGCGAAAACAGGGTCCGGTACAGATCGTTGACCCCGTGGTCGTTGAATTGGGAGGCAATGGTACCAAAAATCGGTAGCATTTCGTCGGCGGTGTCCCACGCATTGTGGTTTCTGCGGTACTGTTTTCTGACGTCCTTCAGGGCGTCCATGGAGCCCCGCTTGTCGAACTTGTTGACCGCGATGACATCGGCAAAATCCAGCATGTCAATTTTTTCGAGCTGAGTGGCCGCACCGTACTCAGCGGTCATGACATACAGGCTCAGGTCGGCAAACTCGGTGATTTCGGTGTCAGACTGGCCAATGCCCGAAGATTCCAGAATGATCAGGTCGAAGCCCGCGCGTTTGCAGAGGTCAAGTACCTGGCTTACGTGCCGGCTCAGGCTACGGTTCCCACCCCGGGTGGCCAACGACCGCATATACACCCGTCCCTGACTAAACTCAGGATTCAGGGCGTTCATCCGGATGCGGTCGCCAAGCAGTGCTCCCCCCGATTTGCGCTTGGTGGGGTCTACCGAAACCACGGCGACGGTTTTTGATTTGTGTTCCAGCAAAAATCTCCTGATCAATTCATCTACCACCGACGACTTGCCGGCTCCGCCGGTGCCGGTAATGCCCAGCACCGGCACAACCGGCTGGCTTGCCGTGGGCGGCACTTTGGTCAAAACTTCTGAAAGACTTTCGGGGTCATTTTCTGCCAGGGTTATCAGGCGGGCTAATGTACTTTCCTTTGAACTGTCGGGGCTGTCAAAACGGACTTCTTTTTGGCACCAGGTGAGGGGAAAATCACTTTTCTGTAGCAAGTCGTCAATCATTCCCTGTAAGCCCATGCTCCGGCCGTCATCAGGGGAGTAGATCCGCGTGATGCCGTATTGGTGCAGCTCCTCAATTTCCTGAGGGAGAATCGTGCCGCCCCCCCCGCCGAAGATCTTGATGTGCCCGGCATTTTTTTCTTTCAATAAATCAAAAACGTATTTGAAAAACTCCGTATGACCGCCCTGATAGCTCGTAATGGCAATGGCCTGCACATCTTCCTGAATGGCAGTCTCTACTATTTCCAGCGCGGAGCGATTGTGTCCCAGGTGAATGACCTCCGCCCCCGAGGACTGCATCAGCCGTCGCATGATATTGATAGCCGCATCGTGCCCGTCAAACAGACTGCCGGCGGTTACGATACGTACTGCGTTTTGGGGCTTGTATGGGATATTGGTGATTTCAGATTCCATGATTTATATTTTCCAAAAGGTGTAGTACAACACTGTTGGGGTCGTATATTGTTTTATTTTGGTATTTTTTTGTTTAAAAGTAAGTTCATTTTTTTCTTTTGGAAAATTAGTCACCCAAAAAAAGGCTACAATGGTTCTTTCTCAGCTTTTTAGGCTACCTTACAATTGTTCTTTTTTAAAGAAAAGATTAGAAGTTAGCCACCTTTCTGCTTTTGTTCAAAAACAGGCATTGTATTTGTGGTCCTGGTATCATTTCCCTCTACTATTATGAACGAATCATCTAAATATGTCGGTGAGCCTCTTGGTCTTAAGACGAATTCTAAGATCAAGTTGCTCAAAAAGAACGCCCGGAAGCGAAGCCTGCTGGAAAACCTGGAATCGGAGTCTGCATTTCAGGATCTGGACGAATTACTGGGAAGTGTAGCCCAGGAGGAGCACATTCTGGAAGAGGATAAAGATATTCAGCATTTGAAAGGAAAATACGAGCATTACTGGCTGGATAGAAAGAAAAACCTGATTTATAAAGAAATATTGGTAATTCAGCCCAATGGCAAGGTCATACTCCGGGCAATGAAAAACATGTACTTCGGAGAAGCCCGCTTTCTACTGAATAGCATGCTCCAGATCAATATGCAAAGCCTCAATGAAGAGGTACCAATACCATTTACCTTGCTGGCTTACGTAGGGCGGCATGCGATAGATGATATTTCCTGTCTGCATGCCTTATGCCTGCAGGCCGACCTCGACAACGCACCGGTGAGCAGCTATAACTTACTGGTGCCGATACCGAAGAGTGTAAACTATTCGCTTGCTCAGGTTATCGATGTAGACAGTATCGAATTTGTAAAATTGAAGCACCGGTACCCCGAACTGTACAATTGCCTGCTCCGCCGTCTGCCCCATGTACCAACCAAAGTTGACTGGTAAATGGCCATAAAGTACCTTACAAAAAAATAGCTGGTAACTGTCATTTGACAATCACCAGCTATTTTGTTGCAGGGCAAAATGGGTTCTGCCAGACTTATTTTAGTCTTTGAATGAGCATATCGTTAAACGATCGCTCAGCTTTGTAGAGCTCCACCAATTGTTTGGCGGAAATGACTGTTAAAAACTTGCTTTGGTACTCTTTCTCGAGCGACAGCTGTTTTTCTTTCAAATCCTGGATTTCTTTCAGGTTGTTCATAACCTGATCGTCCGACCGACTTTCGTCTTTGGTATTGATCAGTTGCCGCATTGAACGATGCAACTCTCTTTTCTTTCCGGAAAATTCATTGTAGATCGGCCAGAAACCCTGAGCTTGCTCGGGGGTCAGATCAAGTCGGTTGGTGATGATGGCAATTTTTGCGTCCTGAATTTTACGGATTTCGTCCTCGTTGCGACGCTGGGCAAAGCTTTCCGTTACGGAAGCCGTAACGAAAGTGAGGAGTAGGGCAGTAGTAATCCAGAATGGGCGGAACGTGAACTTCATAATTTTGGGTGTTTTTTTCATTGCTAAATACTTTCTTCAAGAAGCGATTCATCGATTTGGGTACGAAGAAACTCCGCATCAACCCCGTCCAGGAAATTCATAGCTGTGGAGTCTGTTTCAAAGGCGGTCTGCACCACGCTGTTTTCACTCAGGTCGTAGTAGCTGATGTTCTCCTGAGCAAGGTATTCCAGAATGGCCGCATCGCTGACCTCGCTGAGGGGTTCGCTGCCCAAAGGGCCCTGCCTTGCGGGAAAAGTAACCCAAATCAGCAAAACAATCAGGCTGAGGGCCCCAGTAAGGGCCACTGACCGCTGCCACGACCAGCTAACTAACGGTTGGCGCTCGGGTATGGGCGCAATGCGACTTTGGATGATCGATGGTAACTCTTCGAAATACCCTTCGGGTACCTCAAAGGGTACATCGCGTTTCAGTTCATCCAGTTGTATTCGCTTGTTTTTCATTTTTTAACTTTGTATTCTGAATTCTCTAAGTAGGACAATCAGTACGTCTGATAGTTTAATCTGTCCCGTTCAAATAATCTTCTATTTTCTTGGTGGCCCAGTGGTAGGAGGCTTTTAAGGCCCCCACGGAGGTACCCGTAATTTCGGAAATATCGTCATAAGAAAGCTCTTCAAAGTACTTCATATTGAAAACCAGACGCTGCTTTTCGGGCAGGGTAAGCAAGGCCTTTTGTAATT
>CATMVR010000349.1 GCA_950075905.1 uncultured Persicitalea sp.
CAAAAAATGGAGCCTTCTGGTAAGATTGCGTCAGGGTTTTTAGCAGCTTTTTTCGCCAGGCCAAGTCTGAAGCGACCCCAACCTCGTGGATTAGCCGATTTTGACTGGCATTTTCAAGTGGAATGGTGAACAGATGCGCTTTGCCACCAACCAGTATGTTGTTTCGGTTGACCCACCCCCGATTGATAAAATTGACATCGTCATACAGCACAAACTTATCAACGGCTGCGAGCAGTTGAAAGTAGCCGATATACGGCATGAAATAGGGCTGCATGATGGCTACAGTCATTCTTACGATCGGGCTATTTAAGTTTGCGAAGGTAGTAATCCTCGCCTTTTACAATTAGGTCGGTCATCGTGGTGTCGCTGCCCAGTCGAATGTCGCCGGGTTGAGGTTTGATGACGCTTTTATCAAAAAACAAGTAATCAGCTTCCTGGGGAATTGGTTGCACACCCTGCTCAAAAGGATTTATTGAGATGAGCTTTCGGGTAAGATTTTCACCATAGAGCGGGTATTCAAAGTCATCATTGATGGTACCCAGGGCTACCGTGGCATCGGCCGGCACGATAGAGTCAAAGCGCTTGTAAGCCGGGTAGGTGTCTGGCCGGGCAAAGGTCTGGTACTTGATTCGTTCTGCCGTGAGTGCAGACTCGTAACCGTAAGCTGGTAGGGGTAGGCACCGGATATTGAGGTACACTGACATCACGGCCGACACACACGCCAGGGCTACTACGGTACCGACGTAGGACTTCCAGGCCCACCGTCGGGGTTTCAGGATAGAAAGGCGGTGGTTGGAAAAAAGCATCAGCAGGAAAAGAGAACCAAACAGGCCCGTTTCTATAAAGTACCTACCTTTAAAGGGGTCGTAGGGCGCTGAGTAAGAAATGGCCATGAAATGCAACACAATGGCGGCGGACAGATACCAATGCGGTCGCGAACGAAAGACCCGTAGGAAAACTAGTAGTACCAGCGGTAAAATGAGGGCGAAACCGAAAACTCCCCAGTAGGGGTTGGCATTGTAAAACTCAAACCGCCGCTGAAACGCAAAGGGGACGATGGAAAAGTCCGTTTCTTCGTCCAGCCGCATGTGCAATTTGTCTTCCAGCTTCACAATGGGCTTGCGGATAATCGTATTCAGATCATATCCCCACTGCGCGTTACGAATGCCGTCAAGGTTAAAAAAATCGTAGCTATACCTGACGACATTCCTGCTCCCCTGCTCAAAAAGATTGCGCAGGCTCCCCGCCCTTTCTACGGACTGGTGTTTGAGAGCCGTTGGCGGGCCAATGGGGTGCCCAAAAACCTGGATATTTCGGATGTACCCCGTGGGAAGCACATACACGCACACCGCCAGCAGAATAGCTATCCCGAGGCGAAGGGTACGGTTGAATGATTCTTTGAGGGTGGGGGCTATGAACACCGTATACAGCATGATCACAAACACCGAGGGAAGTAATAGCACAAAAGTGATTTTATGCCCCAGTACGATCCCAAAACTCAGTCCGGCCAGGTAGAGATACTTGTGGTCTCTGGTGTTGTAGTAGGTGTATAGAAAATACAGGAGGCAGCTGAGGTAAGCCGTCAGCACAATATCGGTTTCGGTTGTGATAGCCTGCATCAGAAAATCCAGGAACAAGCCATACGATAGCGCGCAGAAAAAACTTGCAGAAAGGTTACGGCCTATTCGCTGAGCTATGCCGAATACGGCTATAAGCGTAATCCAGTACGATGTATGGTGGATCAGCTTGAAGGCATTCTCGATATTTCCCGAAATAAGGTAGCTGTAAATCTGAATGGTACAGACGCTTTTTGGGTAAGTGTCCATATTCCAGTTCGTTCCGCCGAAGTGCTCCATGGTACCGCGCTGTATGTACCTGACAACCCGGTTGAGGTGGCCCGTCATGCTATCCCACTCGTTGGGTACGGTAAAGAGCACCAGAATAAGGTTGGTCACCCCGATGATGGCCAGGGTAGAAAGAAGGAGCGAAAATAGTACTTTGAGATAGGGCGTCAGTTCCCGAAACCATAGTTTCAGGGTTGCTGATCGGTTACGAATCATCTCCCAGACCGAGAAGTTGTCGGTTGGGCCAATCAGCTTAGGCCAAAGTAAGAAGTGAAGTCCGAGCGTGACAAAATTGCCTGTTATCCAGGCAAAAGTCTGATCGGTCAGATCCAGGGCCGAAAGCACAAAGCCTGTGGGAATTACCGAACCCACAAAAAGAATGAATGAGCAGATTAACCATTCGGTCAGCGAGGATTGACTTACGCGTTTGGCTACAAGTCCGACCGATCCAATGAATAGCAAAAAGGATATCCAGTATACTATTTCCATTTCTGGCAATGGTCAGAGATTTCTATTGATTAATTGGCTGATAGTTGTGATGTCCTCCGGGCTCAGTCCCACATACAGCGGTATACAAAGTACGCGTGCTGAAATATCCTCCGAGACCGGGCACTCGTACTTGACGGGCATAAAAGGCAGGGTATTGAGGGAAGGGTAAAAATACCGACGGGGAATAATCTGATGCTCTACCAAAGCAGCCTGTACCTTACGCATCGCAGCTTCAGACTCGAACACTAACGGATAGTACGCATAATTGTACTCCATATCGGGGCTTAAGCAGGGTTTTCGTAGCGCATCCCAGTTCAGAAGTCCATCGTATTGGTCAAATATGGCCTTCCTGTTTTTGATAATTTCGGGTACATGGGGTAGGTTGCAAAGCCCCATGGCGGCATGAAATTCGGAATTTTTGCCGTTGATGCCTGCAAAGAAATACTCCTCGTCACCGCGGTGGCCAAAGGCGCGCAGCAGGTGAAGCTTTTGATTTAGTTCGGGCAGGTTAGATACTAGCACCCCGCCTTCAACGGTATGAAAAACCTTGGTAGCGTGAAAACTGCATGTACTCAGATCTCCGTAAGAAAGTAGCGACCTGCCTTTGTACCGTACCCCAAACCCGTGTGCGGTATCATAAATGACTTTCAAAGAGTGCTTCTTAGCAATAGCCTCAATGGCCTCCACGTCACAGGGATTGCCGTATACGTGTGTAGCCATGATGGCCTCGGTATTCTCGGTAATCGAAGCCTCAATCAGCCCTGGATTGATATTGAAGGTGTTTGGGTCAACATCCACAAAAACCGGGGTGCAGTTTTCCCAGAGTATGGAGTTGGTGGTAGCACAGTAAGAAAAGGGAGTTGTGATGACCTCCTTTTTTATTTCAAGTGCTTTCAGGGCTATTTGCAGCACAATCGTTCCGTTGCTGCAGTAGTATAGGTTATCTACCCCCAGAAATTCTTTAAGTTGACTTTCAAGGCGTTGTAGTAAAGGTCCGTTATTAGTGAGTTGTACGCTATCCCAAATTTCGTGGATATACTGAATATACTCTTCCCGATCGGGCAGAAAAGCTTTGGTAACATTAATCATTCACAACGAATTCAGTTTGACTCATAGTAAAATTTAGCTTTGGACGAATATATCCAGGCCATTTGCCATACCAGGTGACGTTCTCCCGGTAGTCTTCTATGTCGAAGGTAAGGGCTTCTTCCATATTGTAAATGACAGTACTGGTATCCCTGACCACCATGATGGAAATCATATACGAGCCATCGTTCAGGAAATGGCCGGGTATTTCGAGCACCCCGGAAATGATTCCTCTTGCAAACGGCTTGGATTGTGTACCCACGTTAAAGATGCATTCGCCCGTGTAGGAGTACAAATGCAGACTGAGATTCAGGTTGGCATCCTCCACCATATTCCAGAACTCAAACTGTACCGCCATGGGTGTTCGCACGTCGATATGATACAGGTTGTCGATGTACTCGGGAATAAGTTTTAAGCTCTTTACCTTGATTTCCTCGTTTCCGGGGGCAGATTCCGGCGAGTCCCACTGTCTTTCGAGTTTCTTCTGGGACACGCGGCTCAGGTAGGTTGTAACGATATGGGAGGTTTCTCCCTGGTCTACGAGCCGCCCCTTTTCGAAATAAAATGATTTGTTGCAAAGCGCCTGAATGGCCGTCAGGTTGTGGCTCACAAAAAGCAGGGTACGCCCGCTTTCAGACACATCCCGCATTTTGCCCAGGCATTTTTTCTGAAACTCGGCGTCACCCACGGCAAGTACTTCGTCGATGATCATGATTTCGGGTTCAAGGTGGGCAGCAATGGCAAAACCCAGTCGGACGTACATCCCCGAAGAGTAGCGTTTTACGGGAGTATCCAAAAATTTCTCAACTCCGGCAAAATCAACAATAGCGTCAAATGACTTTCTGATTTCTCCCTTATCCATACCCAGAATGGCGCCATTGAGGAAGATGTTTTCCCGTCCGGTCAACTCAGGGTGAAAACCGGTGCCAACTTCCAGCAGGCTGGCTACCCGGCCATCGATGGAAACCTGACCGGTGGTGGGATCTGTGATCCGGCTTAGTATCTTAAGCAGAGTAGATTTGCCTGCCCCATTGTGTCCAACGATGCCGATCCGGTCACCCTGACTGATGTTGAAGCTAACATCTTTCAGCGCCCAGAACTCCTCCTTTTCCTTTGAATGGGCTTGCCCGTTTTTGCTAGAAAAGAATTGCTCAAATGTATTGGAAAAAGCATCTCTCAGGCTTGACGATTTCTTCGTTCCCTGATGATCGATGATATATTTTTTACTGATATTCTCAGCAGATATGACGTGCATAGGCAGATAATACTATGTCAGATGTAATCAACAAATGTATTTTCCTTCTTACGAAAGTACATAACAGAAAGCAGCAATGCTAGTACCGAGACAATTAATGTGGAATACAGACTGGCGGGATCAAAATAGGCGTTATCTCCCAGCAGGCACCACTTAAAGCCATCAATGATACCCACTGCCGGATTCATGATGTAGTATTTGTAATAGGCAGGCTTTTCTAATAGCACCAAACGTGTACTGTACGCAATGGGGCAGAGGTACATCCCAATTTGTACAATAAAGGGGATTAACTGCCCAATGTCTCGAAAGCGTACATTGATTACGGCAAAAAATAAGCCAAAACCTAAGGAACAAAGAAATGTAAGCAGGATAAAAAACGGCAGAAATACGATGTTGATACTGGGAGGATACTGGTAGTACAAGCCCAGACCAATGAACAACACCAGCGATATCAGAAAGTCTATAAAACCAACCGAAACAGCACTTAGGGGCATGAGGAGCCTTGGAAAGTATACCTTCGAGACCAGGTTGGAGTTAAGCACAATGCTGTTGCTGATCTGACTGAACGAGTTGGAAAAAAAGGTCCAGATCGTAAGCCCCCCCAGAATCATCAGGGGGTAGGGGATACCCGGATCGGGCGGTAGCTTGGCAATAAGACTGAAAACCACCGCCATAATCAGCATAGTCATCAGGGGCCGGATTACACTCCACGCGATGCCCAGCAACGTTTGCTTGTAGCGAACAGAAATGTCTCTTTTAGACAGAATCCAGAGCAATTGCTTATTCCGCCAAAGGTCTTTCCAATAGTCCTTTTCGGAACCGCCTGCCTTAATAGTAATTCGATAATGGGAAGCCATGATTGTATTTTCTTAAACTCGGGTATCTTCCATGATGGTAGTATACACGTTTTTAAAATAAATAAAGACAAAGGCTAGTACAAGCCCCAAAAGCAGGCCAATCTGAGCCCTCTTCCCTTCATCCACCTGACGATCTACCGGTTCTTTTACCGGCTCTATTATGGTGAATAGAGGCGCTTCCCGAACCAGAGAAACTTTCATACTCTCTACATTTCGCATGGCCTCTGCATACAGCTGTGTCACAAACTCCGAACTACGCTGAAGTTTGTTGACCTGCACTTTTCCGGACGGGTCAATTATACTGGTACTGTAATCCATTTGTCGGGCTAGTCTGCCTTCGGTTTTACCCAAAACCCCTGCCAGTGAATCGGCCCGGGATTTTAATAAATTCAACGTCCGGCGAGTCTTGGAG
>CATMVR010000350.1 GCA_950075905.1 uncultured Persicitalea sp.
AGTCTACCGTTTCTGTTATCTTAGTTGTATAGTCCATTCTACAAAAATACGACAATCCAATTCTTATTTAGTATTATTACTAGCATTATTTACCACATCTGCTTTTGCGCAAGACTATACGGTAACGTCCGATAAGGACCTCTCAGCCCCGTTTGATACCTATAAGACATACGCCTGGGCAAATCAGGTGAGAAGCGCCAAAAACCTGGCGTATGTAATCAATGACGCTATCCTGAATACCCGGATCAAAAACGCGGTGGCCCACGAGCTGGCCGCCCGAAACTACTCTATGAATGAGCAGGATCCGGATATACTGGTCAACTACCGGGTTTTTGATGAACCAGTAGAGATGACCGGCTACGAGGGATATTTCCACGACACGGATTTTTGGGGAACCGAAGAGGTGAAAAACGCCGCTCCAACCATGTTACCCCGAAGCAACCTTGTTGTGAACAACGATACGCCCGCTCTTGATAAGGGTACGGAGTACTACTTTGACAAGGGTACCCTGATGGTGCAGCTGGTTGATGCCGACAAGGGTGTTGTGGTATGGCAGGGATACGCCAGCGGTCTCACCGACGGAATGGTGTTTGACAAAGACGAAGAGCATATCGCACAGGCTGTTAATCTTATTTTTGACCGGTACGATTTTGTACTGAGTAATCACTAATATAGAGAGAGAATACATGTAGCCATGAAAAATAGAAAGGCTTTCCCGCGGGGAAAGCCTTTTTTTGTGCGCGCTATTTTTTGAAGAACGCTATACTTCCATGATATCCTTTTCTTTGGCAGCAAAAATCTGGTCGATTTTGGCAATATGGGCATCAGTCAGCTTCTGAACCTGATCTTCCCCCGCTT
Organism: uncultured Persicitalea sp.; assembly: GCA_950075905.1. GTDB lineage: Bacteria > Bacteroidota > Bacteroidia > Cytophagales > Spirosomataceae > CATMVR01. The sequence continues at coordinate 859 of CATMVR010000350.1, forward strand.
TCACCGCGTCTTCCGATACGCCTTCTTTGGTAAGCTTCCGGATCGAGTTGTTGGCATCCTGCCGTACGTTACGTACGTTGACCTTGGCGGTTTCAACCTCCTGCTTCACGCGCTTTACCAGGTCATGCCGGCGCTCTTCGGTCAGGGGTGGCACCGACAGTCGGATCATCTCGCCGTCGTTGTTGGGCGACAGGCCAATGTTACTATTACGAATGGCTTTTTCGATCTCCCCGATCATCCGCTTCTCGAAAGGCCGGATGGCGATGGTACGGGCATCGGGCGTATTGACCGACGCCACATTCTGCAGGGGCGACATGGAGCCGTAGTACTCTATTTGTATGCCGTCGAGCATCTGCGGCGATGCCTTACCGGCGCGGATTTTTGATAGTTCGATGTTCAGGTGCTTGATGGCCCCGTCCATGGTTTCTTCGGCGGATTCCAGATAAATCTCTATTTCTTCCATAGGAAATTGTTAAATTAGTTCGATTAATTTTTGACTTTCGATGCGAACCAGTGCTTTGGTATCTTTTGTATTCTTTGGAAAAGCCGATTTCATAAATTGTATCAAATCGGCTTTGTGTTGTTGCTGAGTAGCTTTAATTACCCTCGATTGTACGATCCGGCCATAAAACGAAAATTCGTCTAATTGTAAGCCCAGTCGATTTATTGTGTCTTTTATCTGTTTCACAGCATCTTTCAGATTCTGACCTTTTAGCTCAATGAAAAACGCATGGCTGGCTGTACAATCTAACAGTAGATAATCACACTTACGAACTCCCAACTCTTCTGCAATCAGACATCCATCTACTCTTATTTTTACGAAGTAATGCCTTGATTTGTTGCTTACCCGATATTCGGGGCTTGATCTATGATCTTTGACTACAACATTCTCAGAACTACCCTCATATTCCTAACATTGACCAAAAGGATTACAATTACTACTCATTCGTCGTATTGAATTTCAAGCAATTGATCAAATTGGTTCATGATATCGTCCGATACTTTATCAAGCATATCATGCGTGATAAGATTTGTGTTTCTGTCAACAATATCTGTTATGGTTCCCTGGTCCATGTACCCTACATAGAATCGAGCCGGATCTACCCAAAGTAAAGGGGATACTATTTTTTGTACCTGCTCCTTTTTGCCTTCTTCCTGCCCAACGCTGTATGCTTTGAGTAGATTATTGAGTGCCGCAAGTACATACGGACTGTGCGTGGTAATAATTACCCGGCTATCAGACTGATTGGCAAGTAACGATATCAGGTAAGTTATATCCCGTTGCGCTTCCGGGAAAAGATGCGTTTCGGGTTCTTCAATAATCAAATCGAATGATTCATATTCTTTGTGGTTTAAAGAAACAAACACATCTTTTATTGACTCAATAATCCAGGCAGCCTCTTGCTGACCCGATGATGCCTCAGAGAGAGGTACATATTTATCGATATCGTAGTATATTACTTTCCTGTTATTGTTATAAGCATACTCTCCCTTTAGAATCTTGCCAGACAAATCAATAATGATTTTCTTATACTTGAAAAAATTAGAGTCACTGACAATTCCGGAAAGGACATTCGGGTTTGTAGCTTCAATAAATCTTTTGTAATCAACCAATAGGTGATCAGGAAGCTCACGCTCTGATAGCAAGTTTACCAGGTGCCGTTGAGCAGGGATAAATATGTTTTCGTGCTTGGTTTGCACACGAGTATCACCGCTGTTGTAAGTTGTGATTTTTTCAACGTAAAATTCAATATTTCTGTTGCCAATCCTTTTATCTATGTCAACAGGTAGAGTTGATAAAATGCGGTTTAAATTTTTATTAATGAAGCCAAACTCGTCAAAAAAATCTGAACTAAGCTCAAATCCATTATCCTTAAATATAATCGAATATCCATCAAAATGGGTAGCGAACTCATATTCAACAGCGATAAAATTTTTAAAATACAACCCAAAAAGCTCTCGTATCCTTTTAGAAAAACCTTGGGTAAAAAGATGTACAGATACATCTTTTTGCGTCAATCGGGTTGCACCAAATCGTACCAGGAGGAGGTACCGTTCAATCTCAACTATTTTTGAAAAATATATCAACTTCGCCAACGTACTTTTCCCCGAAGCCTGAGGGCCAATGAAAACCATATAATCCCTGATATCAAGGGTTATGTCTTTCAATGGCCCAAAGTTCTTTACTTCGATACGTTGCATAATTAGGTATAAGAACAGGCAATGCGCCTGAAATTTTTTTACTCGTTAGACACCAGCGTGCCCACCGTGCCGCCCATTACCAGATCGTACAGGTTGCCGGGCTTGTTCATGTCGAACACAATGATGGGAACGTTGTTTTCCTTACATAAGGCAAAGGCGGTCAAATCCATAATCTTCAGGTTTTTGGCCAGGGCTTCGTCAAACGAAAGCTGAGTATACTTTACCGCCGAGGGGTCCTTTTCGGGATCGGCCGTATAGACGCCATCCACGCGGGTACCTTTGAGCACCACTTCGGCTTCCGACTCGATGGCCCGCAGGCTGGCGGTAGTATCCGTAGTAAAGTAGGGGTTGCCCGTACCGGCTCCGAAAATCACAATCCGTTTTTTTTCAAGGTGCCGGATGGCCCGGCGCCGAATCAGCGGCTCGCAGACCTGCTCCATCTTGATAGCCGACATCAAGCGTGTAAACATGCCGTGCTTTTCGAGCGAACTTTGCACCGCCATACCGTTGATGACCGTCGCCAGCATACCCATGTGATCGCCCTGTACGCGGTCAATCCCGGATTTCTCAACGGAAGCCCCCCGGAATATATTGCCGCCCCCGATCACAATAGCAATCTCCACTCCGGCATCGTATACCCGTCGAATTTCCTTTGCGTATTGATCCAGAATATTGAAGTCTATTACCTGGGTTTTATCCCCGCCATTGAGGGCTTCACCGCTGAGTTTTAATAAAATTCGCTTGTACTTTGGTTGGGACATGTTGAAGATGTTGGAATTGAATCCGTAAAAATAAGGATGGGCCCGCAAGAATTACAAGTTATTTACGCAAACTCTATCAGCACCTGGTTTTTTTCAACGCTGGTTCCGGGCTCTACCCGGATACTTTTCACGGTACCTTCGCCGGGGGACTTGATGGCGTTTTCCATCTTCATCGCCACCAGTACCAGCAGGGTATCGCCTTTTTGCACGGTGGTGCCTACCTGCACGGCTACCGATTGGATGAGCCCGGGCATAGGTGCCTTCACTTCGTTGACCCGGACGTTGAGCGCCTGCCCCATGCCCATACTTTCCAGCAGCAGATCGAAGCGGTCCTGGGCCGTGGTGGTGAGCAGGTGCCCGTTGATGCGGAAGGTAGTCTTCTTGTCGGTCGGGCTGTGCTCCACCATCTCAACATTATACGAGCGGTCGCGCCACAGTACGTGGTAGTGGTTGGGGCTGAGTTGCAGCACATCGCCGTCAAAGGCTACGTCGTCCAGCAGCCAATGGTCTTTTTCTGGTTTGATTTCAAAGACACTTTTCTCCGATTCGGGACTTTCTGCCTGGCCGGCGGCGGCATCGTGCACGGTTATTTTTAGCATAGTTAGGTAGTATTGATGAAGACTTAGGATGGTCAGCGCTACAAAAATCAAAAAAATAACCGGAATTACCGGCTATTGGGCCAAATGACTAACGGTTGGTTTGGTACGTTCACAGTCGGGAAGGTCCTCTCTTTTTTCGATTGATAAGGTATACTCCCACCAGAATGACCGCCGTGCCCGCCCACTGCTGCACACCAATATGTTCCTGATCAAACAGCCCCCAGGAAAGGGCCACAATGGGCATAAAGTAGGTGACAGACGCGGCGAAAACCGCACTCGAAAGCTGGATGACCCGGTTGAAAAGGACAGACATCAGTCCGGATGCCACCACGCCCAGTACGAGCAGAAACGATGAGGGTAGCAGGTAAGCCGGGGAGGCTATTTTGGGGAAGAAATCTGTGAATAGCAGAATGCCAAAAGCTAGCGGACCAACGCCGGCAAAGATCCAGGCCGTAGACACCACCGGCGAAAGTCCTTTGTAATGTCGGGAAACCAGGTTGATGTTGACGCCGTAGCATACCGTGGCCAGTACGGCCAGCAGGGCATAGCGGTTGACCATGGAGACAGACAGGCCGCTCCGTGTAAAAACGAGCATCAGAGCGCCCGACAGCGCAATGAGCAGGCCGGCTATCTGAGCGCGGCTGGACCGCTGCGCAAAAAAGAGTACCCCGATGATCATCGTAAACATGGGGCTCAGGGCGTTGAGGGTACCCGCCAGCGCGCTGCTGATCTGGCTGCCTGCCTTGGAAAACAAAAAGGCCGGGATGAGGTAGCCCAGCAGGCCCGACACAAAAAAGTAGCCCAGCAACGGCCGGGGAATGCTCCGCCAGGTGCGGAGGAGTACGGGCATAAAAAAAAGAAACGCCATAAACACTCGTCCGGCGGCTACCTCTGTCACGCTGTACGCCAGCAGGCTCTTTTTAATCAGGATAAAAGAGCTGCCCCACACCAGCGCCAGCAGCCCCAGCAGAAGCCAGGCTAGCGGGGGTGTCTGCGTATCAGAAGGGGCATTCAGCGCGGTACTGCTGCTCATAGGGCCATGGTTTCAACTGCCCCGTATACGTCACTTATTTCGGTAAGAATTTCGTTGATCTCCACAAACGACATGCTCTCCACGAGGCGCATCCGGTAAGGTTTGAAATGATCCAGCCCGCGGAAATAGTTGGTATAGTGGCGGCGCATCTCAAACAAACCCGTGATCTCGCCTTTCCAGCGCACCGAAAAATCGAGGTGCTTGCGGCAGGCCTCCACGCGGGCCGCCAGGGTAGGGGGGGGCAGCTTTTCGCCGGTATTCATGTAGTGCTTGATCTCGTTGAAGATCCAGGGGTACCCAATGGAGGCGCGGCCAATCATGATCCCATCCACACCGAAGCGGTTGCGGTATTCGAGGGCTTTCTCGGGGCTATCTATATCGCCATTCCCAAAAATAGGGATCGTCACCCGCGGGTTTTCCTTGATCCGGCCAATGAGGGTCCAGTCGGCGGCGCCCTTGTACATCTGCACGCGGG
>CATMVR010000351.1 GCA_950075905.1 uncultured Persicitalea sp.
GGCTCGTTCGGAAAGCCCGTAGATAGGGCCTTTGACGCGGGCGTTCATCACTGTGTACAGATCCCGGACAATAAAGTCCGTCACCTGCACGCTGTTCAGGTCCGAGCGGCGGTACATCTGGTTTCCGCCCAGGGTCAGGTCTATGCCGATGTCCCCGAATTTCCGGTTGGCGCCAATTAGAATATCCTTATTCAGCTCGCGGAAGCGGCGCGATTCCTGCGTGTACAACCCGTTCACGAAGCCTTCGGGAGCGGCCGGGCGCGAGGCCTGTCCGGTGGGGTAGTTGTTGTAGTCCTGATCACGCGACCAGTAGTCCTGCCCTACCCGCGCTTGCACGTACACCCAGTCGAGCAGGTTGTAGCGGAGGGAAATATTGCCAAAGATGCGGTCGCGGCGGATGTTCTGAAATTGCTCGGCCAGCGTAAAGTAAGGGTTGGTCCGGTTGCGGAAGCGTGAGTACACAAACTCGTTGCCATTGGCGTCATATTTCTTCTCATCCAGCAGATCCAACGGCATGGAGTTGGCCAGGTTCATCAGCGAGGTCGGGATGGAATTGTCCTGCTCGGCAATCACGGGTGGGTTTTTATTCACCTCGTTGGAGTAATTGATGTTTCCCGACACCATCAGCTTTTTCGACAGATCGTAGCTAAAGCCCAGGTTGATGGTCTTGCGGTTGAAGGTATTGTTGGGCACAATGCCGTTGTTGTCCATGTTGGCCAGTGAAAGGTTGAAGCCCCCCTTCTCCGAAGCTGACGACAAAGAAATGGTATTGTTGAAGTTGGTACCATTGCGATAAAACTTACGAATACGGTCGTATACCGGCTCGTAAGGTACGGTGACACCATCGAAGAGTACCTGCGTCATGCCGGGCTGAAACTTCTCCCCAAACGACCATTGCCCCGACGTTGGGTTGGGTGTGGTGGGTCGAACGCCGTTTTCGCCCTGTCCATACTCGTACTGATAATCTGTAAAGTCGAGTGGGGTATCTACGGTGAAGTTGGAGTTGTACGCCACACCAATGCCTCTTCCTTCGCCCCGGGTTTTGGTAGTCACCATGATTACCCCATCCTTGGCCCGCGAGCCGTAGAGCGCCGCGGCGGTGGCTCCTTTTAGCACCGTCATGCTCTCGATGTCATCGGGGTTTATGCTACTCAGGCCGTCGCCCCCGTCGGAAGTATTGCCCCCGCCCCGTACGCCGATGGCTCCATCAGACGACTGGTTGCCGGGGTTGGTACCGAAGTTGGTGTTGTCAATGGGCACACCGTTCACAACGATGAGCGGGGAGTTCTGTCCCGAAAAAGACGACTGTCCCCGAATCCTGATCTTGGAGGTGCCCCCCGGCCCGGTACCCAGGCTCGTGATGTTTACGCCGGCAATTTTGCCTTGCAGGGCGTTGACGAAGTTGGGGGTACGGTTGACAGTGATTTGCTCTGAGCTTACCGTAGAGGTAGCATAGCCCAGCTTTTTGGATTCTTTTCGAATACCGAGGGCTGTTACTACTACTTCGTCCAGACTGGTCAGACTTTCGTTCATCGTAACATTGATCATACTCCGCCGGTTGACGGGTACCTCCTGGGAGGTGTAGCCAATAAAGCTGAATACAAGGGTGGCGGTTGGCTCTGCATTGATGGCAAAACTTCCGTCGGCATCTGTGGTGGTACCGGTATTTGTGCCCTTTACCAGAATAGACACGCCGGGCAGAGGCTGATTGTCTTTGTTGCTCGTAACCCTGCCAGTAATACGGCTACTCTGAGCCATACCCGACCAGGCCAGCAGCCATGTTAATCCAAAGACCAACAAAGCTTTGAAAGGTATAGTGTTCTTCATACAGGAAATGGATTTGATTTTGTACTAAAAAACACATTTCAACCCATTCTACCAATATTTCTACTATTTATTTATATTATTAAATTATTTGTCTAGACAAATAAAGTATTCTCATTCTTCTCAAACGGGCACATAACAGATATGCCTTCTGCGTATATACGTTGATGGGACTTAAACTGTCAAAATTTCATTCAGCGGTTGGCTGGTTCAAAAAAAATGGAAAGTAAGCGGGCATGCATTCCTGCTTTTGTAAAAAAAGCTTATCTCACTATGGAAAAAATTCAGATTCCCACCCTCGTTTCACGTCGTAATTTTTTAACTACCGGTGCGGGGATACTCGCTGCCACGGCATTCTCGCCCTACGTAATAGGCCGCTCCAAACCCAAAGAAAATCTGGGCGTAGCCCTCGTGGGACTGGGATATTACAGTACCGATTTGCTGGCCCCCGCCCTGCAACTGACCAAAAACTGCCACCTCGCCGGCATCGTAACGGGCACTCCCGCCAAGGCAGAAGCCTGGAAAAAGAAGTACAACATTCCCGACAAGAATATTTATAACTACCAGACCTTCGATCAGATAGCCAACAATCCCGACATCGACGTAGTGTATATAGTACTACCGCCCTCCATGCACCGCGAGTACGTGGTGCGGGCAGCCAAAGCCGGCAAGGATGTCTGGTGCGAAAAACCCATGGCCCCTACCGTGAAGGATTGTGAGGCAATGATCAAGGCCTGCGCCGATAATAAAAAGAAACTGGCCATCGGCTACCGCAACCTCCACGACCCTAACATGCAGGCCTGGATGAAGCTCGCCAAGGAAGGGCCAATGGGCAAGCCCCGCCTGGTAAACTGCGCGGCGGCCTACGTAGACAACCGCACCACGCACTGGAAACAGAAAAAGGAAATGGGCGGCGGCGTGATGGGCGACATGGGTGTGTACTCCATTCAGGGAGCGCGCCACGCTACGGGCGAAGAGCCCATGCTGGTAACGGCCCACCACTTTACTAACCGTCCTGAAATATATAAGGAGGTAGAAGAAACCACCCTCTACCAGCTGCACTTTCCGAGCGGGGCGCTGGCTAACTGCACGGCGAGCTTTGGGATCAACTCCAACTTCCTGAAAGTAAACTACGAAAAAGGTACCCTGCTGATGGAGCCTTTCTCGGCTTACAGTGGCAACAAGGGTACCTACTCCAACGGCGGGGTGATTAACTTCGCCCTCGAAAATCAGCAAGCCCGGCAGATGGACGATGACGCCCGGGCAATCATGGACAATAAACCGTTGATTGCACCCGGCGAAGAAGGTCTGCGCGATATTCGGGTGGTGGAGGCCATTTATCAGGCAGCCCGCACGGGAAAGGAAACAAAAGTATAGCCGGCGGTACCAAATTGCCGCCTGCTACCCAAAGCCCCGATCCTGCCAGATCGGGGCTTTGACGTTCTGAAAGGGAGAGCTTGCCTCTCCGCACCGCGTTCCGTTTACTTAAATTCATTAGGTTTTCTCGCTGAAAGACAGTAATATTAGGCTTAAAACAGCTATTCTGGTCCTGTGAAATTGTATCGTAAAATACTCTTGCTTCTTTGGGTAGGTCTGGTTTTCGTGGAGGTGGAAGCCCAGACAAAACACGCCCTGATCTTTGCCATTGGCAACTACCCCGAAACCAGCGGGTGGCGGACAATCAATAGCAACCGGGATGTAATTTTCATGAAAAACACCCTGCTGCGGCAGGGGTTTCTTGCCCAGAACTGCGTGGTTGTTGAAGATTCGGTAGCCACCAAAGCCGGTATCCGTTCAGCCATGCTGGCGCTCATTGACCGCGCCGCGCCGGGAGATATTGTAACGATTCATTTTTCATCGCACGGAGTACAGATCCAGGACAACGACGGCGACGAACCCGACAACCTCGATGAAAGCATTGTACCCTATGATGCTCTTTCGCCCCTGGCCTCCACTGATTTTGATAAAGATCAGGCCGCCTACTTCCGGGACGACGAATTTGGCGCGCTGATCGACAGGCTCCGCCTCAAACTGGGCCGGCAGGGTGATGTACTGGTTTTTATGGACTCCTGCCATTCGGGGAGTGGTACCCGCGGCCTGGCCGTGGTACGGGGCGGTCAGCCCCCTTTTGTGTCAAAAAGCTACGTTAAATCGACCAGTGGCGATCAGGAAGCTACCAATGGCATCAGCGACCGCAGCCGGGCCGACGAAACCCAAATGGCTACCTACGTGGTGGTGTCGGCCGCCCGGGCCAGTGAGCTCAACTACGAAACCCTCGACGAAAATGACCAGAGTATGGGCACGCTGACCTACGCGGTGTCTAAGGCGCTCGAAAACCTGGAAGCAGGTACCACCTACCGGAGTCTTTTTGCCCAAATGCAGGTGATCGTCAACCGCAAAACACCGGGGCAAAATCCTGTGCTGGAAGGTACCGGACTGGATCGGGCCCTCTTTGGGGGGAAATTCGTAGAGCAAAAACCCTACGTGGAAGTAGGAGAACTGAAAGGAAACCGGCTGCTGGTCAAAGGAGGGTTACTGGCCGGCCTTGACGAGGGAGCCAAAGTACAGGCCCATCCCGCTGGCACCAACGACCCGGCCCAATCCACACCATTGGCCACCGGTACTGTAACCAAAGCGGAGAGTTTCTCCGCCGCCATCAAGCTGGACCAACCTCTCGACGAAGCCCTCGTCACCCGCTACTGGGTATTTGTTACCGAGCCGGTTTTCAAAATCGAGCCAGTTGTGGTGCATTTTTCCGAAAGCAGCTCTGAAGAGGAAGGGGGCTTTTCGCCCGTGGAGCAGTTGGTACTGAAAGAGGCCCTCAAAAGTTTTCCCCTGATTACCTTTGAAGGTACACCCGAGCTCCTTATCACCAAAGGCTATACCCGTGATACTATCAAGGTAGCTGCCAATGGCTATGTTTTTGGCACCCTCCCCAAAACTACCGGTAGCCCTGAGCAGCTAAAACAGGAAATTCAACGCTATACGCAGTACAAGCTCTTGAAGCAGATCGATGTCAAAGACAAAAAGATGCAGGTAGAAGTACAATTTGTGCCCGTGCAACACCAACGGCCGGACACCTCCCGTATTCAGGACAAAATTGTAGGAGGTACTTATGAATACTACGAAGGCGATACCCTCGTGATCTGGGCCAAAAACACAGGCAAAGAAGATGTCTACATCAACTTGCTGGATATGCAGCCTGACGGCATCATCAACTCCGTGCTTCCCAACCGCCTGCAGAAAATATACCCGGCCGACCTGCGCATTCCGGCCGGAGGTTCCCGTCTCTTTGCCGACTACTTTCTGGAAGTGGGCCCTCCCTACGGCACCGAGGTATATAAGGTATTTGTGACCGGAAGTGAAATCGACATGGAATTTATCACTACCACCAAAGGCCGGGGCGAAAGCCGGAGTACCTACGGGCTCTTCGAGCAGCTTCTGAAAGATTCGTACAGCGTGGCTACCCGGGGGCAGGGAGCCAAAAGTTTGGGCAATGCCAACGGCAGTACTTATAATATACTATTTCGGATCAAACCTCGGGAATAACTGCGGCTGACAGGCTGACTTACTTTCCCGGATTTTTATTTCAACGATATGAAAACGACATCTTTACTTTTAGTTATATGCTGGATTGGCACGCATGCCGTATTCGGTCAAAGTCGGGGCCTCAAAGCCGTGGAAACGGAGATCCCGATCGGGACTGAACGCCGGCTGGCGCTGGTGATTGGCAATAAAGAGTATATGAACATTGCGCCGTTGCAAAATCCCATCAACGACGCCGAGGATATGTCCAAAGCTCTCGAAGAGATCGGCTTTGAAGTAATCCAGGCCACCGACACAGACTACCGCGAAATGATCGGGGCTATGAATCGCTTCAAGGAGTCGCTGACCCGATCAGACGTAGCGCTGTTTTACTATTCCGGCCACGGAGTCAGCTATCAGAACCAGAATTATCTTTTGCCAGTCGATGCCGACATCAGTTGCCTCGAACGTATCGCGGAGTACGGCATTCCGCTTAACCGCATTCTGGCCGATATTGCCAATCAGAAGGTTAAAAACAGCTTTGTGTTTCTGGATGC
>CATMVR010000352.1 GCA_950075905.1 uncultured Persicitalea sp.
CTAGCGTCAGCGAGTTGGTCATCTGCATGCGCGTGATGGCATTGTACTGCGCGGCGGGTACCTTGGCCTCTTCGAGGCGCTTGCGCATGGCGTCCAGTTCCTCGGGGGTATCAAAGGCGTAGTACGCTTTACCTTCCAGTACCAGCTGCTCGGCGTACTGCCGATACATGGGCTTGCGCTCCGACTGCCGGTAGGGCGCGTGGGGGCCACCTACGTTGGGGCCTTCGTCAATCTCAATGCCCAGCCAGGCCAGGGCTTCCAGGATGTACTCCTCGGCGCCGGGTACATAGCGTGCCTGATCGGTATCTTCTATGCGGAGCAGCATCTGACCGCCGGTTTGGCGGGCAAAGAGGTAGTTATAGAGGGCGGTTCGCACGCCCCCACTGTGCAGGGGCCCCGTAGGGCTGGGAGCAAAACGAACACGAACGGGTTGTTGACTCATAGATGGAAAGTAGGGTGTTTGTAGGTAACGTTCTTCTTGATTGCGCGTTACAAACGCGCTCCTCGGACGTTCGCGACGCAGTCGCAAACGAGCAGGCTGCCGATCACCGACTGCCTTAGGCTACCGCAATGACCGAAATCTCTACGTTGACGTCCTTGGGTAGTTTGGCTACCTGCACGGTTTCGCGGGCGGGGGGCTCGCTTTCGAAGTAGGCGCCGTATACTTCGTTGACCAGGCCAAAATCGTCCATATTTTTCAGGAAAATGCTGGACTTTACTATATTGGAATAACTCAACCCGGCGGCGGTCAGGATGTAGCCGATGTTTTCCATCACCTGCCGGGCTTCGGCTTTTTTATCGCCGGCTTCCGCTTCGGCGAGGGCAATCTGCCCGGAAACATATAAGGTATCGTTTACCAGCACCGCCTGGCTGTACGGCCCAATGGGGGCGGGGGCTTTGTCGGAAAAAATAATCTTTTTTGCCATTCGCTTCGTAGGTTATAACTTGTCAATGAATTGCAAAACTACCAAAATATGCCGCTTCACGCTCTGATTATTTTCGTAAAAAACCCCATTGAAGGAAATGTAAAGACCCGCATTGCCAAAACTACCGGCCACGCCAGAGCCGTGGAAATATACCGTGAGCTGCTGGAATACACCCGCTCCGTGGCCGAAGCGCTGCCCGCCCACTCCCTGACCCGCACGGTCTACTATGGGGATTTTATAAATGAAAATGACCTCTGGAACGGCTGGAACAAAGCCCTGCAACCCCAGGGAAATCTGGGCGAGCGCATGAAGCAGGCTTTTCGCGAACAGCTCGCTGCCGGGCACGAGCGCGTGGTAATTATTGGCAGCGACTGCCTGGACCTGCAGCCCCGGCATCTCGAAGAAGCTTTCGAAAAACTCGCTACCTACGACGTAGTGCTGGGCCCCTCCACCGACGGTGGCTACTACCTGCTGGGCATGAACCGCCTGCACGAGGTACTCTTTGACAACATGCCCTGGAGCCAGCCCGAACTGATGCAGAAAACCCAGGCAGCCATAGACAGCCAAAACCTAAGCTACGCCCTGCTGGAACCCCTCACCGATATTGACGAGTGGGAAGACTACCAGGCCGCCAAAGCCGCCGCCGCCCCGCACAAATCCACCTAGCGGCAGGCGCTACGCCATTTCTACCAGCTCCCGGTTGTATTTGTTGCGGTACTCTACCGGCGACAGCCCCGTGATTTTCTTGAAGGTTTCACGGAAGGTTTTGGTATCGTTGTAGCCTACCTCATACATCACCTCGTTGACAGACCGCTTTCCGCTTTCGAGATTCTTCTTTGCGGCTTCGATCTTCACCCGCTGCATGTACTCGGCAATAGTGTTTCCCGTAGCTTTTTTGAACCGGCGCTCGAAATTGCGCCGGCTCAGCGCCAGAATATAGGCAAGCTGGTCTACCGTGATTCGCTCATGAAAATGGGTTTCGATGTATTCCTGGGCCTTTTTGATGGTTTCATCGGGGTGGTCGCGCTGTACCTGAAACATAATGAACGGCGATTGGCTGTGGCGGTCCATATCAACCATGAACGTCTTGGCGATCAGAATGGCCATATCCCGGCCCACGTATTTCTCGATCAGGTACAGCAGCAAATTCAGGTAGGCATAGGCCCCGCCGCTGGTGTAGATTCCGTCCTCATCGGTCAGAATTTTATCATCTACCAGATTTACTTTGGGAAACATGCGGCGAAAGTTGGATGCTTCCACCCAGTGAGTAGCACACTGCCGGCCATCGAGCAGGCCCGTGGAGGCCAGAAAAAACGCCCCGATGCACATGCTCGCAATTTCGGCCCCGGCGCTATGCTGTCGCCTGATCCAGGAAACAAAGCCCTGGTTGAGCAGGAGCGCCTGGGCCTGATCGCCGTGCATAGCCGGAATGATAATCAGATCTGTATGGGCTACTTCTCCAATCACAACTTCGGGACTAATGGTAAACAGGCCGCTGCTTTGCCGTACTTCCTTTGAAAGTCCTACCAGCTGGATCGTGAATTCGGGCATTTTTCCCAGGGTCTGCATGAACGTATTGACCTGCGTCAATATCTGACGGCTGCCTTCAATGTTGACCAGGCTCGCCTGCCCCAACGGGATAAGTATAGATACGTGCTTCATACTATATAGTAGTGTATTGATTTGTCGTAATCCCCCCCTCACTATGTCGTTTTCACCCCCTATCTGATTTATAAAAGAGTCATATATTTGTATTGTATTATAAACACGTGCACTTCCCGATGTATTTATATTATAAATATAAGCTAAAATATATTTGGATGCAAACACTAACACGGTACTACGCTGTATTCTGCTACCTACCCGGAATCTTCAGGCACGGATTATATACTTGTACTGAATGCGATTTAAAATTAGTCAAAAGTTGAATAAATACTGATTTATTATGCTCATATCCATATAGATACGACTGATTATGCAAAATCAACCTATAAGAAAAACCATCATCATCAGCGCTCCCCGTGAGCGGGTGTGGGAAGTTGTGCTGAACGACCACTATACTTCTATCTGGTACGAGGAGTTTAGCCTGGGTGCCCGGGCTGAAACTACCTGGGAGGAAGGCAGTAAAGTAGTCTTTACGGACGTAAGCGGCGGTGGCCTCGTAGGGCAGGTGATTGTAAACCACCCCCTCGAAATGGTAACCGTCGAGTATCAGGGCATCATGCATGCTGGCTATGAGGAGTATGACAGCGAAGACGCGCAGGAGGTGAAGGGCGGACGGGAAACGTATACCTTAACCGGTATAGATGATTTAACCGAGCTTATCGTAGAAACCGACATACCCCCGGCCCTCTTCGAGTCTATGTCGATGGCCTGGGAACGGGCTCTGCGAAAGATCAAGAAGCTATCAGAAGAACCATTGTCTTAAAATAAAATCCGGGAAGTATTTACTTTTTAATTTATCTAACTTTCACTTAATTAACCACTTAAACAACTACCCCTATGACGGCTGCTAACATTTATCTCAATTTCGACGGTACTACCGAGGAAGCATTCAACTTTTACAAGTCCGTATTTGGTGGCGAGTTTGCCATGGTCATGCGCTTTGGTGAAATGCCCGAAGGCGACAAAATGCCCGCTGAGGCGCAAAACAAAATCATGCACTTGTCACTGCCCCTGAACTCCCAGCACGTACTGATGGGCTCGGATACCATTGAAGGCATGGGCAAGCCAATCACAATGGGTACTAATTTTTCGATTTCACTGAGCACCGAAAGCAAGGAAGAAGCCGACGCGCTTTTTGGGAAGCTATCCAAGGGCGGGGAGGTAGATATGCCCATGGAAAACACGTTTTGGGGGTCTTACTTTGGTATGCTCACCGACCCCTACGGCGTGCAGTGGATGATCAGCTACGACGAAAACTACCAGAATTAATCGCCTATTCGAATTTATCCATAAAACAACATGAGGAAAGTAAAGATGCAGGCAACGGTCCGTTCCTAAGGCTGCGGTTTGCCTTCCCAACGGCGTTTTCATTCGTTAAAAAGGGATGAGTACTCCCTATTCAGAGTCTCTTCCCTTCCTGATGCCCTGCTACCACCTAGCGGGGCATCTTGTATTTGTGCATGGGCAGAGCAGGAAAACAAATAAAACTTGCCCACAACCAAAAAAACCTATGTCCAAACGGGTACCCACAAAAATAACGTGATACTTCGCAACGTTTCAATGAGACGGTTCAAAAAAACCGGGTACTGATCAAATAAATAAGGGTAAAGCCATTAGAGAATCCTATATTAGGGCAAAAAACCGGACGAATGAATAAACTACCTGTCGCTGTATCAACCCTCCTCCTCTTAGCACTTTTCGTCCCTCTCATTCAAAGTTGTGGCGGCGATGATGGTAATTATGACTTTGATAAATTCAATGAACAATCCTTAGAATTCACTGCCAATGATCAGCGCATCGATCAGCAGGAATACGAAACCTTAATTCAGGGAATTCAAAACTCAGACGACCGGCGTTTCCGTACCCTGAAAGCGGAAAGCGGTGAAGTGGATCATACAAAAGTAGCTGCCTACCTGAAAAAGTACTTTGAGGCAAAAGGTACTAAGCTAAGCCCCTCCGGCATCTGGCAGCCTGGCGCTCAGGCGGCTTCTTCTGGTAGCTACAACGTCAATTTTTTTCTGGAAAACTCGGCAAGTATGGATGGCTACGTCGATGCCAATTCGACGACTTTCAAAGCTACCATGCTCGACCTACTGACTAATCTTGAAAACTTTGCGGCCACTGATACGCTGAATCTGAACTACATCAACTCCACAATCATTCCGATCAAAGCGGCAGCTTCTAAAACGGACGTCGATGATTTTTATCAAAACCTAAACCGAACCAATTTCAAAACGCAGGGTGGCAAGCGGGGTACCTCCGACATCGGTGAGGTACTCAGTAAAATCCTTAACCAGCAGGATGGCAACGAACTTTCCGTTTTGATCTCCGATTTTGTCTTTTCGCCAGGCGGACAAGACGCGGAAAGGTACCTCGAAGGACAGCGCTCCCAAATCCGCAGCGAATTCGTGGCCGCCCGTCGGAAATATCCTGATTTGTCGGTTGCCATTTTACAGGGACAGGCGCAGTTCCAAGGTACCTACTACGATCACACTAACAGACCTCCTCACCACAAAATCGACATCATCCGGCCCTACTATGTGTGGTTGATTGGTTCTTCCTCGCAGATTCAACGTGTGCTGGACGCTAAGATTTTTGAAGATACTCGCAATAGTTTTGACAATAAGCTGGTAATTCAGGCAGCGAGTACTGCTACTCAGCCTCCATTCAAGATTCTGTACAGCCCGAAAATTGGTCAGTTTGACGCCAAATCCCTGGCTCAGGGTATCATCACGGACGCTCAGGCGGCCCGCGATGACCGCAATAAGGGTGTTTTTGAATTCAATGTAGCCGTCAATTTCGGTAGCAGCATGCAGGATCCCGGCTATTTTCTGGATAGTACCAACTATGCCCTGAGCGACAATAAATACAGCTTGAAAGTAAAACCCATTACCGACAAAAACGATGTGTCCCTCAATGGCTATTCGCACATCCTGACGCTCAGAACTACCGACTTGAAAGAAGAACCCTTACTGATCGAGGTCCGGGGCAAAGTACCTGCATGGGTGTACGCCTCTACCTCTAGCAATGACACCGCCATAGAGACCGACGACAGCGAAGCCGGCAAGACGTTTGGATTTAGCTATCTGGTAGAAGGTGTCGCCGATGCCTTTTACCCCCAGTCACAGCCCAATACCCTGTACGAAATTCCCCTAACCATCAAAAAATAACTATCCCTATGCAAGAATTTTTTGCCACCATATACGAATGGTTCGGTCTGATTCCGTTCTATTCCAAGGATATGGGCGATCACCTGAGAGGTTTTGATGTTACATGTACCGACTATATCGCCACCCCCTGGTATGTGTACA
>CATMVR010000353.1 GCA_950075905.1 uncultured Persicitalea sp.
TGGCCGTCACCACGACGAGGTAGCCACCATTTTTCGGGAAGGGGAATTGTTTGGCCGGTTTGAAACCGGTCAGCTGGATGCGCCCGGTTTCCGGAGCTACCTGCGCGAACTACTTCAGAACAGCGACTGGGAAGACCATATCCTGGATACGGCCTGGAATTCGCTGCTGCTGGACATTCCGCCGCAACGCATTGAAATGATCAAGAAGCTGGGTAAAAAGTACCGGTTGTTTCTCCTTAGCAACACCAGCTGTATACACGTAGAAGCAGTCAATAAGATCCTCTATCAGGCTTCGGGCGTCGAGCGGCTCGACCACCTTTTTGAAAAGCTGTTTCTTTCCTACGAAATGGGCGTCATGAAGCCCCACGCCGCCATTTATCAGCAGGTCCTCAATGAAGCCGGTATTGAACCCCACGAAACGCTTTTTCTGGACGACAACGCGGATAATATCCGCGGAGCCGACGCGCTGGGGATCAAAACTATCCACGTCCAGAAACCGTTAACCATACTGGACTATCTCAAAGACTATGTCGCCTAAGAACCGCACCCTCCTGATTCAAGGCATTTTATTTCTACTGACGCTTATTACCACTACCCTTGCCGGAGCCGAGTGGATGTTCGGCAAGCTTTTCGTTTTTATTCCCGACCCTATCGGGTGGCCCGAGTTTTGGCAGGGTCTTAATTTCTCCCTCCCTTTTCTTTTTATCCTCACGGTACACGAATTTGGCCACTACTTTACCGCCAAAGCCCATCAGGTGGAGGTGACCCTCCCCTACTACATTCCGCTGTGGTTTGGCATTACCCAAAGCATCGGTACCATGGGTGCGTTCATCCGTATCAATTCGCTGGTAAAATCGCGTCTCAAATTCTTTGACATTGGCATTGCCGGACCACTGGCGGGTTTTGTGGCCGCCGTGGGTGTGCTATGGTATGGCTTCACCCACCTCCCTCCCCCGGAGTACATTTTTACTATTCATCCCGAGTACAAACAGTACGGGCTCAACTACGCCCAGTATGTGTATCAGGATCAGGAAGGTGGTCTTATTCTGGGAGACACTATCCTTTTCTGGTGGTTTAAGACGTACGTGGCCGATGCGTCACGTCTGCCCAATCCGTATGAGATGATCCATTATCCGTACCTTTTTGCCGGATACATGGCTTTATTCTTTACTTCCCTCAACCTGATTCCGATCGGGCAGCTCGACGGCGGCCACATCCTGTATGGTCTCATTGGTAAAAAGCGCTTTAACGTAGTAGCGCCGGTACTTTTCGTACTTTTTGCCTTTTACGCCGGGTTAGGCTTATTTAAAGCCGAAGAATTTGCCGTGCCCGACGACAATCAGTTTTACACCCTCCTGGGGTATCTGGCTTTCTATATCTATTTTCTGTACATCTGCCTGCGCCGACTGAGCGACAACCCCTCCACCGCGCTCATAATTAGTCTGGGCATTGTGGTGATGCAATTTGCCGTCACCTACCTTCGTCCAGACTGGGAAGGCTACCCCGGCTTCCTGCCGTTTATTTTTTTATTGGGGCGTTTTTTGGGCGTCTACCATCCCGAAACCGAAGTAAACGAACCCCTTGGCCCCGGTCGGGTGCTACTGGGTTGGCTGGCGGTTCTGGTATTTATTCTTTGCGTAAGCCCTAAACCATTCATTATCCTTTAACTCATACTATCAGGTGGTCTTCAGTACGCATCTGAACAAACCACTCTGCTATGCTCAATTCATTCTTTGCTTTCCTGTACCGGCTTTCTGGCTGGAAAGTTATTGGCACCCCGCCGCGCGCCACACCTAAGGCCATCTGGGTGGGTGCTCCCCACCACTCCAACTGGGACCTTATCATCAGTATCGGGGCCCGCGCCACCATGCGGTTCAATATTGGCTTTTTTGCCAAAAACGAACTCTTCACCTGGTACGCTGCGTGGTTTTTTAAAGCGCTGGGCGGATATCCCGTAGATCGACGCCGGGCGGGCAATCTGGTAGATGCTGTGGTGGATACCTTCCGGCAGAATGAAACAATGCATATTGCCATTACGCCGGAGGGTACCCGATCTGACGTAGGAAGTCTACGTTCGGGCTTCTACTATATGGCCCTCAAAGCGGGTGTCCCGCTGATCCTGGTTGGCTTTGACTACACCCGCAAAGCTTTCGTGATTCGGGAGCCACTGCATCTTACAGGTGACATTGAGAAGGATATGAAGCATTTTTGCGACTTTTACCTCTCCATCCAAACTCCCCCGAAAACCTGGCTAACTACCTACCAGCAAACAGGCAAAATACCCTTTCAGTAGCATTTTTTTGAAATTTTGCAAAGAGATCCCTTACAATAAAAAAAACTAAATATCTGTTCTGTCAGTACATAAGAGAAACTAATATAGCTGTATATTTGGGCATAAAATGTGTCATGGAGTTCGGATCCGATTAGAGAGGATGATAAAGAGGTAAGAAAGCAGGTCCGGGGAGGAGTATTTAAGCACTAACATCCAAGTCTTCTTCCAATAGGCAATCACTGCCTTTCAGCTACGCAGTACATGTACTAATGTACTGTGCACCTAAAACAATCCTTATTCTGGCTCCGGGGATGAAGTCATGCACTTTTTCTCATAATCCCTTTTTGTAGAAATTCGATATGAATCACGATATAGCCATTGACCTGGGAACGGCCAATTTTCTTATTATTCACGAAGATCAGGTAGTCGTTGACCAGCCTTCTGTCATAGCCTTTGACCGTAAAACCAACAAGATGATTGCGGTGGGGAACGAGGCCATGCAGATGGAAGGAAAAACCCACGATAATATCCGGACGGTTCGGCCTTTACAGGGTGGAGTAATCGCCGATTACAATGCCGCCGAGCAGATGATCCGGGGCATGATGGCCATGGTGGGGCTCCGCCGGAGCCTCTTCAAACCCTTTATCCGGATGGTGATCTGTATTCCTTCGGGAATTACCGAAGTGGAGAAGCGAGCCGTAGAAGATTCGGCTGAAACCCTGGGTGCCCGGCAGCTTTTCCTGATCCAGGAACCCATCGCGGCGGCTGTCGGGATTGGGTTGAATGTAGAAGAGCCAGAGGGCAATATGATTGTAGACATTGGGGGAGGAACCACCGAAATCGCTCTGATTGCCTCCAATGGCATTGTCTGTAATCAGTCGGTGCGGGTGGCGGGCAATACCCTCGATGCGGATATAGAGCTGTACGTTCGCCACGAATACAACCTGCTGATTGGACAACCTACCGCCGAGCGGATCAAGCACGCCATTGGCGCGGCCCTTACTGATCTTCCCGAGTCGCAGGCAGAATACCTCGTTATGGGTCGCGATTTGCTGACCGGCATGCCCAAACAGATTACACTTACCCAGGCCGAGATTGCGCACTGCCTCGACAAGTCTATTTCCAAAATAGAAGAATCTGTGATGAAACTACTGGAAGAAATGCCTCCCGAGCTGGCAAGTGACATCTACCAACGGGGTATGTACCTGTCGGGGGGCGGCGCTTTGCTGCATGGCTTATCGCAGCGACTGGCCCGTAGGACACATCTAAAAGTACACGATGTAGAAGACCCCCTGCGCATGGTGGTAAAGGGTGCCGGTATGACTCTGAAGAATATTGAAAAATCGGGCTACCTAATCAAATAAAGCGGTGCCTCGGTCTTATTCATTTCCGGTAAGGTAGTTTACTATGGCAGAGCCAGCCCGTACGGAGGCCCCGGCCTCACCTACCCGCTGTTTTAGCTCGCGGTAATCCTGCTCCATAGAGGCTCTTTTGCTGCCATTGGGCAAAATAGCCCGCAACTCCGTAGCCAGAGCCTCCGCCGAAAAATTATCCTGGATCAATTCCCTGACCGCTTCTTTTTCCATGATCAGGTTTACCAGCGAGATGTAGGGTACCCGAATGAGACGCTTGGCGATACCATACGACACCGCACTGGTGCGGTAGCACACCACCTCTGGTACCCCAAACAGGGCGGTTTCGAGCGTGGCAGTTCCAGAGGTGACTAACGCCGCTTCGGCGATGGAGAGCAGGTCGTAAGTAGCCTCAAAAACCACTGAAACATTGGGGATATGCTGGTAAGGCTGGTAAAGGTCGGCGGGCAGGCTATTGACGCCGGCAATCACAAAAGTATGGTCTGGAAACTCCGCACGGATACTGAGCATAGTATCGAGGGTACTGACTACCTCCTGTCGGCGACTTCCGGGTAGTAGGGCAATGATGCGTTTGCCAGAGAGTTGATTTTTCTGCGCAAAATCAGGGTCTGGCCCAAATGCATCGATCGCATCCATCAGAGGGTTACCCACGTACACAACTTTATAATCGTATTTTTCGTAGAAGTATACCTCAAAGGGAAAGATCACAAACATACGGTCAATGTTTGCGCGAATTTTCAAAGCCCGTTTCTGATTCCAGGCCCATACTTTGGGTGAGATGTAATAGAAGACCGTTATTCCTCTTTTTTTGGCAAATTCGGCGATGCGCAGATTGAACCCGGGATAATCGATCAGCACCAGCGCGTCTGGCTGATATGCCAGCAAATCGGCTTTACATTCTTTCAGAAAGTCCCGGATCGTCCACAGGTTTTTGACTACCTCCCAAAACCCCATGAACGCCATCTGGGTATAGTGCTTCACCAGGGTAGCGCCCTGAGCCTGCATCAGGTCACCGCCCCAGGCCCGAAACTCGGCCTCGGCATCATGCACCCGAATACCTTTCATCAGATTGGACCCGTGCAAATCACCCGAGCGTTCACCGGCAATGAGGTAGTACTTCATGTGTTCAATGATTGAATGATAGAATGAGTGAATGAGTGAATGAGTGAATTGTTGTTTAAGAACTAGAAATATTCTATCATTCACTAAATCACTCAATCTCAACTAAGCTTCCTCCCCGTAGTACTCCACAAAATTCTTGGGGGTTTCGATGAGTTTGATGTAATGCAGGCTGGCGTTAGGGGCTTTTTCCCTGATTGCCGGGGCCAGGATATTCCAAATTTCTATTACGAAGATTTCGCAGGAGGCCATTTTGCCTTGCATGAAATCCACGTCCAGATTCAGGTTCTTGTGGTCTACTTTTTCAATTACCTGCTTTTTGATCAAATCGCCGAGTACTTTCAAATCAATCACAAAGCCTGTTTCCGGGTCGGGCTTGCCCTTTACGGTTACGATTAGTTCAAAATTATGCCCGTGAAAGTTAATATTGGCACAGGGGCCAAACACTTCCTGGTTCTTCTCTTCGGACCAGTTGGGATTATACAGGCGGTGCGCGGCGTTGAAATGCTCCTTGCGCGTTACGTAAATCATACTCTTCTTGCTTGTCTTTGAGCCGCAAAATTACAGCTTGTTCGGTTAGGATAGTAGTTTTTGCGGAAATCAACTAAAAAAAATCCTACTTTGATTCCACAAACGGGTTGGTTCCCTCATCGGATTTGTCCTAACTTTACACCCAAATACCATCTATAAACTCCATTACCCCATTAACCATGATCGTAGTAACGGGTGCGGCCGGCTTTATCGGCAGCTGTCTGATCAGCAAACTCAACCAGGAAGGGTTCAAATTCATAGTAGCCGTCGATGATTTTTCCAAACTCGATAAGCTTGATAACCTTACCGATAAGACGATACAGGAACGGGTGGAGCGCAGCGAATTTTTCGGCTGGCTCGATCAAAATCAGGAAGAGGTGGAGTTTATTTTTCACATCGGCGCCCGCACCGACACCACCGAGTTTGACCAGGCTATTTTTGAAGAACTAAATATCAGCTACTCCAAGGAAATCTGGAACCGCTGCGTGGAGTACCACATTCCGCTCGTCTATGCCTCTTCGGCGGCTACCTACGGCCTTGGTGAGCACGGCTACGAAGACAATGAGGCGATTATCCCGCAGCTCAAA
>CATMVR010000354.1 GCA_950075905.1 uncultured Persicitalea sp.
CCGGCCCGCCCGGCACCCCCGGCACCCCCGGCACCCCGCGGCACGACCGGGCGGCGGTCCAGCGGCGCACGGTCCGCGTGCTGGTGGTCACCCAGGCGGTGGGCGCCGTCGGCATCACCATCGGGATCGCGACGGCCTCGCTGCTGGCGCGCGACATCTCCGGCAGCGAGCGCCAGGCCGGCCTCGCGCAGACCTTCCAGGTGCTCGGCGCCGCCGTGGTCGCGGTGCTGCTCGCTCGGGTGATGGGGGCGCGGGGGCGCCGCGTCGGGCTGGTGCTGGGCTACGCCCTCGGCTTCAGCGGGTCGGTGCTGGCGGTGCTCGCCGTGGCGCTGGACCCGGGCCTCGATCGCGATGGCGACGGATTCGCCGATGCCGACAATGACAAGGATGGCCGCATCGACGAGGACTGGCCGGGAGATATCAACAACGATGGCCTGACGGACCTGTACTTTGTGTCCAATCAGGGGAAAAACCAGCTGTATCTCAACAAAGGAGATTTCAAATTTGAGGAAATAGCCGAAAAAGCGGGCGTGACCGGCAAGGCCAGCTGGCAAACGGGTGCGAACATGGCGGATGTCAACGGCGATGGGCTGCTGGATATCTACGTGTCGGCCGTGAGCAACTACAAAGGCCTGACGGGCGGCAATGAGCTGTATATCAATAACGGGGATGGTACTTTTACGGAAAAAGCCAAAGAGTACGGCCTGGATTTTGAAGGCTTTTCTACCCAGGTAGCCTTTTTCGACTACGACCACGACGGCGACCTCGATATGTACCTGCTCACGCACGCCGTGCATACCTCACTTTCGTACGGACGGGTATCTACCCGCGCGCTGGAACGCGACAAGGAAGCCGGCGATTATCTGTTTCGTAACGAAGGCGGCAAGGGCTTCACGGACGTGAGTGAGAAAGCCGGCATTTACGCCGCACCGATGGGCTATGGACTGGGCATTTCGGTGGGTGATCTCAACAACGACGGCTGGGAGGATATTTACGTAGCCAACGATTTCCACGAGGACGACTACTATTACCTCAACAACAAAAACGGTACGTTTTCGGAAGTCCTTCGCAAGCATTTTGCCCATACCAGCAAATTCTCGATGGGCAACGACATGGCCGATGTCAACAACGACGGCCTGCTCGACGTAGTGACCGTAGACATGTACCCCGAAGACCCCGCCGTGGAAAAGGCCTCCGCCGGAGAAGACCCGCTGGATGTGTATTTGTACAAGCTGCAATTTGGCTTCTACAACCAGTATACCCGCAATACGCTGCAGCTGAATCAGGGCGGGGAGAAGTTTAGCGACATTGGGGCCATGTCGGGCATCGCCGCTACGGACTGGAGCTGGTCGCCGTTGCTGGCCGACTACGACAACGATGGCATCAAAGACCTCTTCGTATCAAATGGCATTGTACGCCGTCCCAATGATCTCGAATACCTCAAATTTGTGTCGAGCCCCGAAATAAATATGATGGTGGTGCAGGGCAAAGGGCTGGATAGGGAGATGATAACCCGCATGCCCGACGGCCGCGCGCACAACTACCTGTACAAAGGTACCGACAGCCTGCAATTTGTGGATAAGTCGCTGGCGTGGGGCTTCGATCAGGCCAACTACGCCAACGGAGCCGCCTACGCCGATCTGGACAACGATGGCGATCTCGACCTGATTACTAACAACATTAATGAAGTAGCCGGGATCTACCAAAACCATGCGAATACCCTCACCCAGCATACCTTCCTCAAAGTAAAGCTGAAAGGCGAAGGAATGAATGCCTTCGGCGTTGGAGCGAAGGTTTACGTCAAAACGGCGCAGGGCTGGCAGTACCAGCAGAATATGCCCACGCGGGGCTTTATGTCGTCGGTAGAGCCCTGGCTGACATTTGGTTTGGGAAATAGCACAACGGTTGACTCAATAGCCGTGGTATGGCCCGATCAGCGGGCCGAAGTAAGGGCGAATCTGAAACCCAATCAGATGCTGGTTTTCAATCAGGCGGAGGCCAAGGGTAGTTTTGCGTTAAATACCATCAGAAATGTGCTTTTTGAGAATGTGACGGAAGCCACTGTCCTCGATTACCGGCATCAGGAAAACCCCTACTACGATTTTACCCGCGAACCGCTGATGCCTTTCAAGGTGTCTACCGAAGGCCCGGCTATGGCCATCGCCGACATCAACGGCGACGGCCTCGACGATATGTATCTGGGTGGGGCCAAGCTGCAACCGGGCCAGATATATTTGCAGCAAACCGGGGGGACCTGGCAGCGGATGAACGAAACCGCCCTGCGGCGTGACACGCTGTACGAAGATGTGGACGCGGTATTTTTTGATGCCGACAACGATAAGGACCTCGACCTCTACGTGGTGAGCGGCGGCAATGAGTTTTTTGGGGAAGCCCCGGCGCTGCTGGATCGCCTCTACCGCAACGACGGCCAAGGAAATTTCCTGCACGATACCAAAGCGTTGCCCGCTATGTATACCAACAAAGGCTGCGTGGTACCTTTTGATTATGACAAGGACGGCGATATCGATTTGTTTGTAGGGGGGCGCGTCACGGCTTTTGGCTACGGCGTGACGCCGGACTCGTACCTGCTGATCAACGATGGTAAGGGCAATTTTAGCGATCAGACCAGCACGCTGGCCCCGGAGCTACGGAAAGCAGGCATGGTGACCGACGCCACGTGGAGCGACTACGACGGCGACGGTGACGCTGATTTGCTGGTAGTGGGCGACTGGATGCCCGTGCGGGTATTTGAGAATAAAGCCGGCAAACTTAGCCCCAAAGAAACGACCCTGGACCAGGCTACCGGCTTCTGGCAAACGATCGAAAAGGCCGATCTGGATGGCGATGGCGACGAGGACTTTGTGGTGGGTAACATGGGTACCAACACCAAATTCCGGCGGGGACCCAACGGCAAGCTGCGGATGTACGTTGGGGATTTTCTGAATGCCAACAAAACAGACCAACTGCTGGCGTACAGCGTGGAGGATATTTTTTATCCTGTATCGTTGAAGGACGAAATCGGAAAATCCATTCCCTTCATCAATCAGCGCTTTCCTAGCTACCGCGATTTCTCGGGAAAACCCATTGAGAATATTTTCAAATCCAACGAGCTGGATGCCGCCGAACTGAAAGAGGTGAACACCTTCGAAAGCATCTGGATCGAAAACCGCGGCGGGGGCGATTTTGTCATTCATCCGCTGCCCTACCTGGCGCAGGCTTCCAAGGTTTTTGCCATTGATATAGCCGATGTGAACGGCGACAAACGGCCGGATATTCTGCTGGGTGGAAACTTTTACAGCGTAAGTACCTACCAGGGGCGCTACGACGCCAGCTATGGGCAGGTGCTGGAAAATGCGGGCAAGGGACAGTGGAAAACGTCACTTCCTACCGAGACCGGCTTTCTCATAGACGGCGAAGTACGGCACATCAAAGCAGTACGTACGCCCGGAGGATTGATGTACGCGGTGATTCGTAACAACGATACGCCGTTATTTTTCAAACCAAAATACTAGGTACTATGCGTTATTCAGCCCTTGTACTGGTTGTGGTGAGTTGGTGGATGATCTCGTGTTCATCCCCCGAACCAACCCTGTTTGAGCGGCTGGATGCCTCCGAAACGGGCGTTACCTTTGCGAATAATTTGCAGGAAAGCGAGCAATGGAATATCCTGGCCTACGAGTACTACTACAACGGCGGCGGGGTGGCGGTAGGCGATTTCAACAACGACAGCCTGCCCGACCTCTACTTTACGGGCAATCAGGTACCCAACAAGCTGTACCTGAATAAGGGGGCTCGCGACGGCGCGCCCCTAAAATTTGAGGACATCACCGAAAAAGCGGGTGTAGCGGGCCGAGACGATGGCTGGGCCACGGGCGTAACCGTGGCGGATGTCAACGCCGATGGCTACCTGGATATGTACGTGTGCTACTCGGGGCCGCTGGAAGCCGAAAAACGGAAAAATCAGCTCTTCATTAACAACGGCAACCTCACCTTCACCGAGCGGGCCGGGGAATGGGGCGTAGCCGAAGCCGGCTTTTCCACGCAGGCTACCTTCCTGGATTACGACCGGGATGGCGATCTGGATTTGTTTGTCATGAACCATAACCTGCGCAACTACGGCCGCAAGGAGGCGGGGGTACTCAAAAGCGCCCGCGATCCCTATGCCGGCGATAAGCTCTACCGCAACGAAGCCACCGCGGGGGGGGCTCCCCGTTTTGTCGAGGTGAGCGCGCTGGCGGGTATCCGCAGCAATGCCCTGGGCTTTGGCCTGGGACTGGCCGTGTCGGACCTAAACCACGATGGCTGGCCGGATATCTTTGTAGGCAACGACTACGTGGAAGAGGACTATGTGTACCTCAACAATCAGGATGGTACCTTCCGCGAAGCGGGGAAGGAAATGATGGGCCATTTTTCGTTTTCCACCATGGGCTGCGATATCGCCGATGTCAACAACGACACCTGGCCCGATGTATTTACGCTGGATATGCTTCCGGCCGACAATGAGCGGCAGAAACTACTGGCATGGCCCGACAACTGGACGGTGCAGCTTTCTATGCTCGACAATGGTTTCCACTGGCAGAATATGCGCAATATGCTGCATATCAACCAGGGAGCAGCGGCCGGTCAGCCGGGAAAGGCGCTTTTTAAATCTCCGCAACCATCGTTCAGTGAAGTAGGGCAGTTGGCCGGAGTGTCCAATACCGATTGGAGCTGGGGCGGTTTGCTGGCTGATCTGGACAACGATGGCTATAAGGATATCTTCGTTTCCAACGGTTATGTGCGCGACTACACCAACCTCGATTTTATCAAGTACTACGCCGACCAGCAGATGGGCCGCGGTGGCCGTACCTCCCTGCTCCGGCACATGGAGCAAATGCCCGCCACGCCTACGCACCACTTTATCTTTAAAAATAATGGCGATCTGACCTTTACGGATAAAGTGGAGGAGTGGGGCTTCTCGAAAACCACCATTGCCTGCGGCTCGGCCTACGCCGACCTCGATAACGACGGCGACCTGGACCTGATTACCAACAATACCAACGAAGCGGCCGGTATCTACCAGAATACCCAGCAGCAGAAGCAGTCCCGCGCCTACCTGGCCGTGCAACTCGGCCAATCGGCGCAGGTCCTGGGTGCGAAGGTACTTGTGTATACCAAAGCGCAAACCCAGTGGCAGGAAAACTACCCCACGCGGGGCTTTGAATCCAGCTCGGCGGGGGCGCTGCACTTCGGGCTGGGGGAGGCGACGGCAGTGGATTCTTTGCGTGTCATCTGGCCCAATGGCCGCAGTCAGTTGCTGACTTCCTCACCGGTCAATCGGGTCGTGAACCTACGGCCGCAGGATGCTTCTGAGATGTATCAGGAGGCAGATCCGGCGGTTTCACCACTATTGCAGGAGGTTTCCGGGCCCGAATTTTTACATAAGGAAGACGACGTCATTGATTTTAACCGGCAGCTGCTGCTGCCCCGGCAGTACTCCTACGAAGGCCCGCGCCTGGCTAAGGGCGATGTGAACGGCGATGGCCGGGAAGATTTTTTTGTGGGCGGTGCCACGGGGCAGCCAGCTGGTGCTGAGCCCCTGGCACCTGCACCGGCACGAACGGCTGTGGGACAATCCCGACGGCTTCGATCCCGGCCGCTGGGAGACGGAAAACGGCCGCACCTGTCAGCGCGCGGCCTATATCCCGTTCTCCGCCGGTGCGCGGGTCTGTACCGGCGCGGGCTTTGCCATGGTGGAAGGGCCCTTGTTGCTGGCGATGCTGGCGCGCTCGTTAATGAGGCCACTACCGACCACCGCGATGTCGATTCCCCACTCTGCCACCTGCGCAGCGTTGTGGTCTTTGATGCCACCATCGATCATCAATTTCGTCGTCCGACCTCCC
>CATMVR010000355.1 GCA_950075905.1 uncultured Persicitalea sp.
CCCGGCGCTGGTCAATGCCTACGGGGTAGATGGTTTTACGATTTCCGGGCAAGGTACCATTGACGGCAACGGCCTCAAATACTGGGAGGCGTTCTGGCAGCGGCGCAAGGAAAATCCGCAGTGTACCAACCTGGAAGTTTCACGGCCGCGGCTGGTGTTTGTCTGGAACAGCAACAACGTACAGGTCCAGGACGTGAAGCTGCACAACGCCGGCTTCTGGACCAGCCACTACTACAAGTGCGACAACGTCAAGATTATGGACCTGCACATTTCGTCGCCCCATGCGCCCGTCAAAGCCCCCAGTACCGACGCCATTGATATTGATGCCTGCAACAACGTACTGATTCGGGGTTGCTACATGTCGGTCAATGACGACGCCATTGCCCTCAAAGGCGGCAAGGGGCCCTGGGCTGATACGGATACGGCCAACGGCGCCAATACCAACATCCTGATCGAAAACTGTGAGTTTGGCTTTTGCCACGCAGCCCTCACCTGCGGCAGCGAAGCCATTCACAACAAAAACATTGTGATGCGCAATTGCCACGTCAACGAGGCTATGCGGGTACTGTGGCTCAAAATGCGGCCCGATACCCCGCAGAAGTACGAGTACATCACCGTAGAAAACGTTACTGGTCAGGCCCACAGCCTGATTTACGTGAAGCCCTGGACGCAGTTTTTTGACCTCAAAGGCCGAAAGGAGGTACCTCTTTCCTTCTCAGAGCATATTACGCTGCGTAACATCGACATGAAGTGCAATATCTTTTTTGATATCGCCATTACCCAATACGACAAGCTGGCTCAGTTTGATTTTGAGAATTTGAAAATAGAAGCCAAAAACGCGGCCTACGACAAGAGCATCATCAACGGCCTGGCTCTTAACAATGTAATGGTGAACGGGAAGGTCATCCAATGAGCAGCCGGTAAGCCGATCTCGTAGCCTCGTACCCTGCCTGCATGAAGGAGGACTTGTCAGCTTTGGCCGACATTTGTTCAGAACCCAAACCGAAATTTTGACATTGTAAGACATTTTGTCAGAGACAACCCTCTACTAGTAAGCACTTTATACCTTTTGGCACGCCCTTTTCTTGTGAACATTATGTATAGTTAAACATGTCAAACTTTCAAAAAAGGAGGTAGTTATGTCACTTACAAAGTTCAATGGAAATGGAACCCTTCCAAGTCTGCTGGATGATTTTGTTGGTAAAGACATGGAAGATCTTCAAACCTGGAGCTGGCCTTTGATGTCGCGCTCGCGGGTAGGTAGTGTGGTACCCTCGGTGAATATCCGGGAAGACAACGACAATTTCTATCTGGAAGTAGCGGCTCCGGGCATGAAAAAGAAAGATTTCAACATCATGCTCGACAACGGTCGCCTGACGATCTCGACGGAACGCAAGGAGGAGCACGAAGAAAAGGGTAAGGGCGACCGCTACATGAAGCGGGAGTTTAGCTATCACTCATTTTCGCGCTCGTTCTGGCTGCCCGATACTTGCGAGCAGGAGCAGATCGAAGCCCGGTACACCGACGGCGTGCTACACGTGACGGTTCCCAAAAAAGAGGAAGCCAAACCCAAGGCTCCCCGGCAAATCAAGATAAACTAATTAGCGGGCAACAAAAAAGGTCCTGGCAGATGCCAGGACCTTTTTTGTTGTGGGAGGGCATTGCCCATCAAAGCTCCACATAGTTTTCCGCATCTTCCGTCGATTTGGTCACAATGTCGGTAATGGTAACCTTACTCAGCAGATTTTCAAATGTAGAGTCGCGTTGGCTTTTGGACTCGAATTTGATATGCAGCATGTTTTTCGTATCAAGTTCTATGTAAATCACGGGCAGGCCGTCCTCGCTATCTTCGGTAGCTTCGTCGGCTTTCCACATCCTGATGATGTAGTCCATATTGTACACTTCGTTCTCTCCGTCAATTCTCAGGTAATTTGCCATACGTATTGTAGTGATGAATGGTTGATTCAATTCTGATGTACCACATACTTATGAAAAAAGAATGCCGAACTCATGCCTGAGATATAATCTTCAATACAGCCGCGCATTGGCTGTTTTGCAGGTGGGGCGCCGGATGGGGCATTTCCTGGCGGAGGTCCACTTATGCTGATATAAGTACCCAGCTATGTACTGTGATATTCACACTATTTTTTGCTGGCGGCTTCATTTTTTGCACTCACCATTATAAGATACGCTAACGCCGTAAGCCTGGGCATAGCAGGCGTTTGCGTATGTTTTGTTGTTACATCCGCATACCGGGTCGTAAATCTCGATACAGGCTACTCCTTCTTTCCAGGCTTTCTCCTGGCAATCTGCTGTTCTCTCCTGAGTGGTAACTTCGTCGCCCTTTTCACAACCAAGGATCATCGCTGCCGGAATCATAAGTATCAACAATCTTTTTTTCATGACCTAAGAATTTCATGGTAAAACATACCCCTAAGATCAATAAAAGGCGTAAAAGGTTGGAACGGCAAGTAGGGTATGCCTAGTGTTTTCATTTCAGAGAGTCATGTACAGCAAAATATCCCAGAGGAGCTTTACAGACATTACAAAGCCGTTATTTCTTGAATGGATTCTTTGCTTTATCCCGTTCACCTCTTCTTCGTTCAGGTACATACCTCTGTACAGGAGGCCATGCACCTTTGTCAGATTAGCAATATTTTGTATAGGGTTGTCTGTCAACAGGATCAGATCGGCAACTTTTCCCTCTTCAACTGTTCCGTACTCTTTATCGGCGCGATAGTACTCGGCGGGGTAGCGGGAAGCGGTTCTTAGTACTTCATAATTTGACAACCCCGCATTCGAGAGTTCCTGCAATTCATCTATCAGTGAAGTCCCGGGGAGTTCAGGCAGGTCAGAGCCTGCCAGGATTTTGATACCCGACTCGCTCGCCATTTTGGAAATTTCAAGGCCCTTTTTATAGATATCGAAGTACACCTTTCTGCCCAGTTGGGTAGTATCCTCCTGCAATGTCGCATCCAAATCTTCAAACGATAAGAATCTCAGAATCGGGTTGATACTATCGTATCTGGCTCTGAACGGCTCATCCCCCGCCAGGGCATCAGCCTTTCTGGTAAGGTGCGTAGGGCAGTAGTAGGTACTGTTTTTTTGTAATGCTTCCAGATTTGCCGCCAACAGCCGGGGATCGTGCTGATCGAGTATCTGTTTTCGCAAAGCAGTGTTGTCCATACTGCCAGGAGTATGGCTATTCCTGTAAGCTTCCGCGCCAACGAAGCTGTCCCAGAGTAAAAACCGGGCATGTTCCAAGCTCTTCATGCCGACATTGGCTGCTTCTATGGTACTCACCCGAAGGGGTTTGTGGCCTGCCACCTCTATTCCGGCCAGTTTTGCTTCCTTCAACAGCGTGAAAAATGCCTCCCGGGGGATGTTGTTGTAGGCCTTGATCATCGTTACACCCTGCGCTTTCAGATGTTCAACCAGCTTCTTGGCCTGTTTGCTGTTTGCACAATTGAAGTACTCAGGCGAGCCGTCAAACATTGCATTCGGGCCCTCCACCGCAAAACTGGGTATGTCATGCACAAGCGGTCCCAGTACTTCCAGATCCATTACTTTTCTGTTCCACTCCCTGATTCGTTCGGGAGTGGTGGCAAAGTGATCCCTGTCGGTATACGCTCCCCGCATGTCGCGGACATGCATTACGCCATTTGCTACAAACTGAGCATAAGCACTTTGGGGAGATAGCGTGGTCAGGTGCGTATGCATATCCCACAGAGCCGGAATCAAATACTTACCCGTACCATCAACAGAATTATATTCGTCACTAACTGCCGTTACTGGCTCCGAATGAATTTCTCTGATCCTGCCTCCGGCAATGAGCACAAACTGATTTTGCAGGATAGTATCGTTCTTTAAGTCAACGATACTCATGTTCTCAATCACTAGTTGAGAATAGCGCTTTTCGGGAAAATCAATTTTTGGAAAAGGTACAAAGACAGCTGCCAGAAATGAGATGAAAGCTATAAGTACCACTACCAGTGCGTGTCTGAAAATTTTTCTTTTCATTAGTGGTCTAACCCCCTATTTCCTGGAATCGGATTCTACAAACTTGGTACAAGTTAACACTCTTTGACTGACCTTAAAACTCGAACCTAGTGAAAGCGGGGGAATTTTCCGAACATACCTTTTCCCATATCAGGGTTACCCACCGACACAAGGGAATCTTCAACGCAGGCAAGCCTTACGGTACGCAAACGAAAAAAGGCAGCTTAGACTGTCAGATTGGCCAGGGAGTCCCATACGCCAAACACTTTGAGCAGCCAGATTACCAAAATAATCACTACCACGGCGTTGAGAATACGCTTGATGGTAGCCTGCATGGGTATGTAGGTGTTGACCAGCCAAAGGAGAACACCTACCACCAGAATGACGGCAAGGATAGTAAGAAGTGGCATAATTTTGGGTTTTTATTAAATGTAGAATTGAGTATTCAACAGATAAGTGCTTATAAATACCGTACCTGACTACCTCCAAACAGCAGGTTTTGACTCCGCAGTGCTATTTTTGCCAGAATTATGCCCACTTTCAATACAAAATCAGTTATCTGGCGCTACTTTTTCAAATACTCTTCCAATACCAAAACAGATTCTCTTTCCACAATAGCAAGCAGGGTACCCTCCGGCCCGATGAGCAGGTACGAAGGAGTTCTGAACATGCCGTAGCGGTTTTTGAAGCCGGTGGACTCGGGGATGGGCACAAACCCCAGGTTCATTTCTTTCATCGCTTTCAGGCACTCCTCCTGCGTAGCAAGCGACGTACCCAGCGATACCAGCTTTACCTTCTTTTCTTTTGCTTTGTCCAGCAGGGCATTGATCTCTTCCGTCTGGTTTACTCCCAGGTAGGGATTTTCCAGCTTATTCCAGAAGCTCAACAGCACGTACTTGCCTTTCAGCTTATCTGAGCGGTACGTTTTGCCATCGGCTCCCTGCATCACAAAGGGCAGAACGGGCTGGCCGATTTCCGGCTTTTTGTGGTCGTTGGCCAAAAAGGGGTGCCCTGCTTCCAGTTCCTCTTTTGTGCGCTTACGGAGCACGTAGAAAGCTGGTTTGCCGGTTTCGTCAATTTCTGTAACAAGAGTATAGATGCGGGGGGGCTGATTGAGCAGGCTTACCATCTCGTCAAATGGCAGCTTTCGGCCGGTTTCCTTGTCATAAATGATGGAATTTTCGTCAATTGTCATTTTCCGGCTGACGATTTTTTCCATCCGGTAACCGGTAGTTTGCGCCGACAAAACCGGACATAAAGCCACAAGGCATATCAGAAGCAGTAACAGGCGTGGGAGCATAGCGTTTTTATTGATAAATGTATGGGGGTTTGGGCATACTAACAAGCGAAAGGCTCAGGATACCAAAAAAGTCAGCCCCGGCGGGGCTGACTTTTTTGGTAGTGGATAGTATGTCGTTGTTACTGATCGTTCATTGCGTCATTCATTTTTTCCTGAATGGACGTCGCCGTTTCCAGATTGCTTTCCAAAGTAGTCAGGCGGGAATCCACCCAATTCTGAAATTCGGAATCTGTCGTTTCGTTTCGGTACTCCCGCAGGGTTTCGAGGGCCCGCTGATTCGAGCGCACCGCCCAATCAATGTAAGCCGAGTCGAATCTGGCACCCGTAAGTCCGGCCAGTGTGCTGTATTCCTGCTGATTGGCCGTTCCCAGAGCCGTAGGCAGAGATATATTTCTTCGTTGGGCCAGCGCACTCAAATCCGTAGTTGCTTTATCGTAGTAATCTGACATCGTGAGTGCATAATCTTTTACTTCTTTGGATTCTGCATTTTTTTCAACAAGTTGTCCTGTGCGCATTCCCATCAGATTGGTCTCTGCTGCTGCTACCGCAAACTCCCTATCCACCTCTGCT
>CATMVR010000356.1 GCA_950075905.1 uncultured Persicitalea sp.
TACTCGTAGTGGAGCACGACAAGGATATGATGCTGGCCTCCGACTATATTCTGGACATTGGCCCCGGCGCCGGCCGCCACGGCGGGCATATCGTGGGACAGGGCACCCCCGACGAGTTTCTGAAAAACGGCTCCACCACTGCCGATTACCTCAGCGGGCGGCAGGGTATTGAGGTACCCGCCGAGCGACGCAAAGGCAACGGGCACTCGCTGGCGCTGAAAGGCTGTACCGGCCACAACCTCAAAAATGTAACGCTGAAATTGCCGCTGGGTACCATGATCTGCATCACCGGCGTGAGCGGCAGCGGCAAGTCGTCGCTGATTCACGAAACGCTGTTTCCGCTGCTGAACCGGCATTTTTACCGCTCGCGGCGCGAACCTTTGGAGCATAAGTCTATTGAAGGACTCGAACACCTGGACAAGGTTATTGAAGTGGATCAGTCGCCGATTGGGCGGACGCCCCGCTCCAACCCCGCTACCTACACCAATCTATTTACGGACATCCGGGCGCTCTACGCCGAACTACCCGAATCCAAAATCCGGGGCTACAAGCCGGGGCGGTTTAGTTTCAATGTGAAAGGTGGCCGTTGCGAGGACTGCGAGGGCGCGGGTATGAAGAAGATTGAAATGGATTTCCTGCCCGATGTCCACATTGCCTGCGAAACCTGTAAGGGCAAACGCTTCAACCGCGAAACCCTGGAAGTGCGCTTCAAGGGCAAGTCCGTGGCCGATGTGCTGGATATGACCGTGGAAACGGCTCTGGACTTTTTTGAAAATCAGCCACGTATCCTCCGCAAGGTCCAAACCCTGAGCGATGTGGGACTGGGCTACATCACCCTGGGACAGCACGCCACCACGCTCTCCGGCGGCGAGGCGCAGCGCGTGAAGCTTTCCGAAGAGCTCTCCAAACGCGACACCGGCAAGACCATGTATATTCTGGACGAGCCCACCACGGGTCTCCACTTTCAGGATATCAAGCACCTGCTGGCGGTACTCCAAAAACTGGTAGAGAAAGGCAACACGGTCCTAATCATCGAGCACAACATGGACGTGATCAAAGTGGCCGACTACGTGGTAGACCTCGGCCCCGAAGGCGGCGGCCTCGGTGGCAAAATCATCGCCGAAGGTACCCCCGAGAAGGTAGCTAAGGTGAAGGGGAGCTATACGGGGCACTTTTTGAAGATGGAGTTGGAGGAGTAGGGCCAAACTTTCAATTTGCAACATGATAGCTCGTCTGATTGAAGAAAAACTGCTCCATGCCCTGCGCACGATGCCCGTGGTGGCGCTGGTGGGCCCGCGTCAGGTAGGCAAAACTACCCTGGCCTTTCAACTGGCGGACCGGGCTATTGAGAAGGCAACGTCCTACCTGGATATTGAACTGGATTCGGATCTCAACAAGCTAAGCGATTAAGCATACATCGCACCTGCATGGAACTAGAAGGGTAAATCCTAAGAGACTGTTTTAGAGATCAGCCTTCGGTACGGGAAGGTAGCGCTTCCAACCCCATTAGCCGTTCGAGCTGGTGGTACTCAATACCAAAAAACTGCTTGGTTTGTCTGATTTTTTCGAGAATGCCTGGCTGGTCGGGCGTGGTGTTGCGCCGTTTTTCGCCGATAACCAGTACATTTTTGGGAGTATGGGCATCAGAAACAAACTCTACCACCTTGGTAGCATAACCAAAGTATTCCAAAATCAGCGAGCGGATACCGTCGGTAACCATTTCGGCCTGGCGTTCCAGAAAAATACCGTGTTTGGTCAGGAAGTCCAACTCGTTGGTGGCTTTGTGCTTCTCCATCTCCCGACGGATCTGCTTATGGCAGCAGGGCGCTACTACAATCAGGTCGGCATTGTTGGTTATTCCCTGATAAATGGCCTCGTCGGTGGCGGTATCGCAGGCGTGGAGGGCAATCAGGACGTTGATCGCCTCCGTGGGCACGTAATTTTCGATAGTACCCTCCTCAAAGTGCAACTGGTCAAACCCTGAATTAGCCGCAATGGTAGTACACACCTCTACCAGATCTTTCCGAAACTCTACGCCCACTACCCGGGTAGGCTTATTCAGAACGTTGTTGAGATAGTCGTACAACGCAAAGGTCAGGTACCCTTTTCCGGCTCCCATATCTACCACGTTGGTGAGCGGGCGGTCAGGGAGTTCTTTGAGCAGCGAGCTCAGAATCTCGATATAGTGGTTGATCTGCTTGTACTTGTCCTGCGCATTCTTGTATACTTTGCCCTCGGCGTCGGTGATACCCAGCTGGTGCAGGTACAGCTTCCCTTCCGCTTCGATTTTCCGGTTCTTTTGCTTGTCGTGCCCGGTGGAGCGAAGTTCGGCAATAGCCGGTTTCTGGGCCTTTACTACAAACTTCCCCTTAGCATAGCGAAGGATATGATCCTGAGTGAGGGTAAACAATTGGGCAAACCGAAAGCCCCGATCTCCGATCAGCGAGCCAATTTCGGTCATTGCCTCGTCCGGGAAGTAGTTCTTGGTAACGTCCCGCCTCTTGTAGCGATACAGAAACGAAAGTTTTTCCTGCCGTTTGACGATCACCTTTTTGACATACACGTTTTTTAGCTCTGTCTCTTCGCCTTTATAGTCGCCGAGACTAAGTTTTATAAAGTCGCTGGCATGAAGACTCTCCCGAAAGAGATCGAGGAATTGGGTAGTTTCTGCGGTCATTGCGTTGATGGAGGCATCAGCCCGCTTTGCGTGGGCAGTCAGGCTCCGGATGGTTGGAGAAATAACACGCGAAGGTACCAAAACATTCGGCGGTTGCCCAGGCCCATCGGCTTAGGTAGTCTAAAAGAATCTCTCCGTACTGATTTCGTATCCGGTAGCTATCCCAGAAGCAAACCTGGGGCAAGGCATGCTTTTTTTGGTTTACTGGATATAATTTCCACAATAAACAATCATAATTATGCTAGTACCATTGATTGTCCTGGGCGTTATCGCCATTATTATAGCTGTAATGTATTACAAGGGAGAAGAAAAAAAGAAAAACAACGAGCCGTTGTAGTCACTGTGCACGATAAAGCATGCATCGGGTCGCTACGCGAAGAAAAATCTTTTCACTGATTACCCGGCCTTGATATGGTGTGCCGTCTATACGCGCCTCCGGTACTCAAAATGCCGGAGGCACTACCCGTGCTTTATCAGGAAAAATCAGGTCCAGCGACTCACGTAGTCCGAAAAAGACTCTTTGTATTGATCACTGACTGGAATAGACGTTTTTTCGATCAGAATACTGTTGCGCGAGATAGCCCCGATTTTTTCCAGATTGACAATATAGGAGCGATGAACCCGCATGAAGCGCTGCGAGGGAAGTTTTTCTTCCAGGCTTTTCAGGCTGGTCAGCGACAGCAGCGGTTTGGGTTCGCTTTTCAGATGCACTTTCACATAATCTTTCAGGCCTTCGATGTACAGCATGTCGTCGTAGGCTACACGTACGAGCTGATACTCCACTTTCAGGAATATATACTCCTCACGGGACTCTGTGGGCACCGCCTGCGGAACTATGGCCGTCTGAACAGTGCCATTTTGCTCTGCCTTTCTGAGCAGTTCAAAGTAGGTCTGAGCCTTGGTGGCGGCCCGCAAAAACTCCTCGTAGTTGAAAGGTTTGAGCAAATAATCCAGGGCATCTACCCGGAAGCCTTCCAGCGCAAAGTTGTTGAAGGCGGTCGTGAACACAATCCGCGGCCCCTGCGTCCCGGACTTATCCAGCACGCGGGCCAGCTCGATACCCGTCAGGTCGGGCATCTGTATATCCAAAAAAAGTACGTCTACCTCCTGCTCGCTCAACCCCTGCAAGGCTTCTACCGCACTCGAATATTTCCCCACCAGGTTCAGGAAAGGGGTTTTTTCGATAAACGCGCACACTAGCCCCAGCGCCAGCGGCTCATCATCAACGGCTATGCAGTTGAGGGGCATCATACGGCTTCGAGTTCGAGTTGTACCAGGTATTCATTTTCTATTTTATTCTCCTGCACGGCCAGCTCGTAGCGGCCCGGATACAGCAGGTCCAGGCGGCGGCGGGTATTGACCAGCCCGATGCCATTGCTTTCTTCCAGATGGGTAGATTTCTTGTCCGAAAACAGGGTATTCTTCACCTCTACAAATACTTTTGACCCTTCCTGCCGGATAATTATTTCGATCCGGCTAGGCTGCGTAGCGCTCACGCCGTGCTTGAAGGCATTTTCAATAAAGGGCAAAAACAGCATGGGCGCAATGGGTACATCGTGCATGGGGCTGGGGGGAGTAAGCTGCACCGTCACTTTGTCGGTCAACCGGAGCTGCATCAGCTTGATATAATCCTGCGCAAAGGCAATCTCCTGGCTCAGCTGCACCGTGCCCTGCTGCGACTCATATAGTACATAGCGCATCATGCGCGAGAGCTTGTGCAGCGCTTCGCGCGAGGCCTCCACGTCGATCACCGTCAGGGCGTAGATGTTATTAAGGGTATTGAAGAAAAAATGCGGGTTGATCTGCGCTTTCAGAAAAGAGAGCTCGGAGTCGATCCGGGCGCGTTCCAGCTTTTCGCGGAGCTGCACATCGTGCTGCCATTTCTGCACGGCGGCTACCCCCGTACTGATGCCCATCACCATCAGGGCCGTCAGCAACGAAAAATAATCCAGCGAGTCTTCGCGGCGCATTACACCCGAGTTGCGCACCGCCTTGAAAGCACTTTCCATGCTTTCGCGCATATTGACCCATATCTCTACTTTCTGTACCAGAAATGAAACCAGAAGTACAGCCACCAGATTAAGGATAATAAACAGCACGGTACGGTTCCGAAAGAGCAGGCGCGGAATCAGAAGCTCGGTATTGGTATAGAATATTGTTAGTAACAGGCCAAAAAGTACGGCCTGTTTGATCCAGAACTGCATCGGAATCTCGATTTTCCAGGTCAGTGGCTGCCACATCAGCAAAATTGATCCCAGCAAGCCCCACACCAGTACGTGTACCAGCCAGGGCATGTATCTACGAGAGTTAAGCGATTCCATAGGGCAAATGTATAATTCGATTTGGTTGTATTTAGCTACCAGATTTCTGCGTCTGGTCTACACGTTATTCAATGCTATTTTCAAACAAGGGTACGTAGTACTTTTCAAAGAATAGCCATCAAATAGATCAACTCCCACAGAATATCGACCAAACAGGCCCCCTACTCGTTCAGACTGTAATAATGACTCAAAGTAAGGGCCGCTGCCTTTCTATCGGTGTAAAGCAGCCACTTGTCTATTCTTACCCCCCATTCATCTATTGAGTTTCGCACCGCAACAACAAAGGTTGTTATTTTGATGTAGTAATAGCACTTCTGAACCTCGCGTTCAGGATATTGTATTTTTTCTCTATCCGTGCATTTATTCATAAAACTGATTTTTCAATAGCAATATTGCCATGAACAAAACCTGTACTTTACTAATCGTGTTGCTGGCTGGCTTTGCCACGGCCACATATGCTCAGGCGCCCTCCTTTCCGGGAGCAGGCCGGCCCGAGGCGCAGCCCAAGGCTATTCCCGGTACCGCCGACAACTCCCAACGGGGCGATGGCAAGATCAGCGGCGTGCTGATCGACTCCGTTTCCAAACAACCCATCGAGTTTGCGGCTATCTCTCTCGTCGAAATCAAAAGCAACCGACCCGTTGACGGTACCACGACCGATGATAAGGGTAAGTTTCAGATCAAAAACATCGCTGATGGCGATTACAAGATACTGATTTCTTTTATCGGCTATAAAGGAAAGCAAATCCAAAAAATAAAAATTGATGGCCGTACCAACCTCGACCTCGAAAATGTGGTGCTGACACCCGACGTAATTCAGCTCAACGCCGTCAACGTAGTAGGACAGGCCGAAATGATCGAAGAGCGCGTA
>CATMVR010000357.1 GCA_950075905.1 uncultured Persicitalea sp.
GATTAACCTGCTTCTGCATCATTACCGACAGCTTGTGCACGGCGTACAGGGGTGTTTCGTACTTATCGATGAAGTGCTGATAAGGCTTACGCAGACGGATGAGTGCAATACCGCACTCATGCTTGATGGCGTCGCTCATGAGAAGATGAAAGTGTTATAGTAAGAAATTGGTAGCCAGCTTGTTGCAAAACTTTCTGTTTTGTTCGACACTTCCTAAACTATTCCGACTTTGATTTAGTTCGAAAGAGCATACGCAAAGGTACGAATTCATCTACGGAGAGTCCGGAAACAAAGCTTAAAATATTTTTTTCAGAAAACCGTACCAGCGGGTGGGTTATTGTTCTTTTGCGGTTAATAACTACTTTCCTATCTTTGATTGGAGCAAAAAACGCGGCGATATTTCCCTGACTGACCCGCGCCGGACGTGTAGAAACAGAACCACCAAATCCACCATGCTGAAACTTTACCGCAAGTACCTGTGTACTTTTTTTCTGAGCCTTGCCTTGGGCTACTCCCACGCCCAGGCACCCACCCAGCCGTCGCTTCTCTGGAAAATCGAGGGCAAAAATCTGCCTGCCCCCTCCTATTTGTACGGTACCATCCACCTGATTTGCCCCACGGATTTTGTGATGAGTGATACCCTGAAAGGGTGCCTGAAACAAACCCGGCAGCTGGTTCTCGAAATAGACATGGACGATCCGGGTATGATGATGGCCATGGCGCGAAGTATGATGATGCAGGACAACAAGCAGCTGAAAGATCTGGTCAGTCAGCCGGACTACGAGCGGCTCACGGTTTACTTCAAAGATTCGGTGGGTCTTAATATTGTCCCTTTTGAGCGGGCTAAGCCCTTTGTGCTTATGAGTATTCTGCTCAACCGCGTGCTCACCTGCCAGCCGCAGTCGTATGAGTTGTCGCTGATGAATCTGGCCAGGCAGCAGCAGGCCGAGGTACTGGGGCTGGAAACGGTAGAGGAGCAAATGGCGGTATTCGACTCGATACCCTACACCGATCAGGCCCGCATGGTGGTGGCCCTGATGGACAGCCTGCCGCAGGCCAGAAAGGAATTTGGCAAAATGGTGGAGCTCTACCGGCAGCAAAATCTGCAGGGACTGTACGCCCTGACGCTAAAAAGTGAGTTTGAGCTGGAAAATCAGCAAGAGATACTGCTCAACAAACGCAACCGCAAGTGGATACCCCTGCTTGAAGAGGAGATGGCCGAAAAACCTACTTTCGTAGCCGTTGGTGCGGCCCATCTCGCCGGAGAGCAGGGGGTGATTGCCCTTTTACGAAAGCAGGGCTATACGCTGACACCCATTCTGGCCCGCTAGGGAGATACGTTGTTGATCCATTGCATGAGTAGCTCCGGTTTGAAAAAGAGCAGCAGAATAGCCCCCAGCAGCAGACCCGACACCACCCTACCCCAAACCAGATAAATAGGCGTGGACGGAGTAACGGAGGTACTTTTGAAAAAGAGCAGGTACGGCAAACGCAGGTAGTAGGCCAACGAAATGGCCGCATTGATAATGCCCCCCACCAGCAGCCACAGCAGCCAGGGCTGGCCCGCTTGCTGATAGCTATCCCACAAAGCCGAAAAGATGAGCCACTTGGCCGTAAAGCCCACCGTGGGCGGCAAACCCGCCAGCGCTACCATTACTACGGTCAGGATCACCGCTATCCAGGGATGCTTTTTGCCCAGGCCGGCGTAGGTAGCCAGCTGGGTTTCGGAGCGGGGCTGCAGCAGGTCTACTAGCAAAAAGGCCGTCATGTTGAGCAACAGGTAGGCTGCCGTGTAGAAGGTAGCTCCTTCAAAACCCAGCTGATTGAATGCCACTACGCCCACAATGAGGTACCCCGCCTGCGCAATGGACGAGTAGGCCAACAAGCGGCGGGCATTCTGCTGCCAGAGGGCCGTGACGTTGCCAACGGTGATACTCACCAGCGCAATGCCCCCCAGCAAGGGAAGCAACTCCGCCGGCCAGGACGTAGCCACCCGCATGAGCACCAGCAGTACGGCGGCCTTGGGGGCCACTGACAAAAATGAGACCAGCGGCGTGGGCGCGGCCTCGTACACATCGGGCGTCCAGACGTGGAAGGGCACCAGCGACAGTTTGAAAAGCAAGCCACCCAGCGTCATGAGCATGGCCATGTTGAGCACAAAGGGCGAGTTGGTAGCCAGGGCCAGCCGCATGGCCGGGTCGGTGAAGTCGAGGGTGCCGGTTAGCCCGTAGATCAGCGAAATGCCATACAGCATAATGGCCGAGCTGATGGCGCCGAAGAGCAGGTATTTGAGCCCTCCTTCGGCGGCTTTTTTGGATGGAGAGTACGCCACCAACAGGTACGAACTGATGGAGAGGAGTTCCAGCGACAGGTACACCGTAAGCCAATGCGTGGCCATGGTCAGCAAAAACATGCCCAGCACGGCGGCAATGAGCAAAGCGCTCAGCTCGGGTGGGAAGGTATAGCGGAGCAAACGGATATGCAGCCAGGTAAATAGCCAGGCCAGCACAATAAGAATTTTGAAAAATACGGCTTTACTATCCAGAAAGAGGAGCGGCCGAAAGCGAAAGGAAGGTTCGCTGTTCCATTGGCCCAGGATCAGGACCAGGGTAAGTACCGCTCCGGCCAGCGTAATCAGAAAAAGCCGGCGGTTAGTATGAGCCTTGTCGCCGAAGCGCAGCAAAAGCAGCTCAGCTATCAGGAAAATCAAAAAGAAAGCCGCCAGAAACAGTTCGGGGACGATTCCGGTCAAACTTTGACTGATATGTTCGAGTTGTTCGTTCAGATTCAAACCAGTGGAACACTTTTTTTGACAAAAGTAACGAAAGATGACAGGTTCGCGAATAAAACTATCAGATTCGTGCGTACTGTACTGGTAAACAGATTTTATCCCAAAAACCTATACTTGACCCAATCATGAAACAAATCATCGCCTGCCTGGCCGGAATGCTCCTCTTGTTTGCCTCCGCCCAAGCCCAATTCATGTATGATGTCAACGGCCGAGTGGTCAGCGAAATCGAATACACCGACGTCGAAGGAACCCCCTACTTACTGGATGAGTGGCACACTGGCTCTGTGACGATGGCGCAGGGCGGAAAGGTGTACGATGGCATCAAGATTCGCTACAACGCTTACAGCGACGAGCTGGAATATGAAAAAGAAGGTAAGCTTTACCGCGTAGGACCGGAGGTACGGGCATTTTCGATCCCTACCGGTAAAGAGCTTTATATTTTTCAGAATGGCTTCCCGGCGGCCGGAAACCAGAATCAGAATAGCTTCTACCGGGTACTGCACGACGGAAATACCAAGCTGCTGAAGCGCTACGAAACGAAAATGCGGGAAGAGCGCGCTTACAACTCGGCCACTACCACCAAGAAGTTTGACTTGAACAATGAGCTGTACGTGCTCAAAGACGGCACGATGCACCCCATTAAAATGAAGAATGCCCGGAAAGAACTGCTCAAAATTCTGCAAGACGAGAAAAACCTGATGCAGTACATCATCAAGGAAGAGCAGCTCGACTTTAAGCGCGAAAATGACGTAGTAAAGCTTCTTGAAGAGTACGACGCCTACAAAGCAGGCCGCAAGAGCAAGACCTGACGCGGCAGCTTTTCAGCGTAGCCAGGCCGGAATAGCGGGTTCAGGGGCAAGGGCCATCCCGCTATTCTGGCTGATCGGTAAACATATAGCCTACGCCTTTCAGGGTTTTAATGAAGCCGTCGCCCAGCTTTTCGCGGAGCTTGCGGATATGCACATCCACGGTTCGTTCGAGCACATAGATGTCGGCCCCCCATATTTTCTGCAGTAGCTCCTCGCGGCTAAACACCTTGTTGGGGCTACCCGCCAGGAAAAAGAGCAATTCAAACTCTTTTTTTGGCAAAATAATAGACTTTTCTTCCTGCGTTACGGAGTAGTTTTTCCGGTCGATAGACAGGCCGGCGATATCCAGCTGCTCGCCGGGGTCAGACTTCTGAGCCTCCCGCCGAAAGAGGGCGTTGATACGGCTCATAAGCGCCCGTGGTTTGATGGGCTTGGTGATATAGTCGTCGGCCCCGATTTCGAAGGCGGCGATTTCTGAGTACTCTTCAGACCGGGCCGTCAAAAACAGGATATAGGTATCCCGCAAGTCGGCGCTATTCCGGATCATC
Source organism: uncultured Persicitalea sp. (assembly GCA_950075905.1). Lineage (GTDB taxonomy): Bacteria > Bacteroidota > Bacteroidia > Cytophagales > Spirosomataceae > CATMVR01. The sequence goes on from CATMVR010000357.1 coordinate 4,149, forward strand.
CGGGCGGTTTCTATCCCGTCGAGTTGAGGCATCATGATATCCAGCAAAATAAGGTCTGGTCGAAACTCTTTGGCAACTTCCAGGCCTTTTTTACCATCGTGAGCGGTACGTACTTCGTAGCCTTCTTTCTGAAGGTTGTACTCTAGTAGTTCAACAATATCCGGATCGTCGTCAACCACGAGTATTTTCTGAACTACCTGGGTTGCTTTTGCGGCGCACATGTAATGAGTGTTTGGGGAGTTATTTCAAGGTCGAAATTAACGGATGTGTACATCGGATTATTAACTAAAAAGTAATCATAACATAAATTTAACATCACTTCCGCTTGATCAGGTACATGTTTCGCTGCTCATTGGTGATGAGCAAATCGGTGTCATTCACAAATATAATGGCCTCCTCCTGCATCTTACCGATCTTGATGCAGTTGGTGGGATGGTCGAAATTGATTTCACCACCCACGATGTCAAAAAGTAATATTTTTCCGTAAGTGAGCAAGGCAAAAGTTGTACCGGCAGGGTTGATATCCGCGGAGGTAACCTGCGCATCGACATACACGCTGTCCCGAGCCGTAAGAGTATAGTGTCCCGGCTGCGCGGGCAATGCATACATCATTACGTAACGGTCTGTCTTGCTGCGATTTTTGGAGAAAAGATACAGCTTTTTCTGGTAATAAAAGAAAGCTTCGGAGTCGAAATTGAGCTGATGGCCGGGCGGTGGAAACAATTGCTGATCAGCGTACGAGAAAGTGATGGGGGCCAGTACCTCCTGCGAGGGAGTAAGTGGATAGATGGTAAGATCGCGTCTGGTATTTGCATTGTTGCCAATATCGCCAATGTAGAGGGTGCCGTCGGGGCTTTGGGCGAGATCCTCCCAGTCTACATTTCTAGCCCGGGGAACGGCCAGGGTGGAGAGTAGCTTGCCATTGTAGTCAATCTCGTAGAGCTCCGGTTTGCCGCCGCTGTCGTTATGTGTCCAGAGGGTATTTGTTTTTTGATTACGGGCCAAACCCGAACTTTCGTCGGCAATCGCCGGAAGCCTGCCTATTTTACTAACTTTGTACTCAGATCGTGCTTTTTCGAAACCATTTCGACGCTGATCAGACTGACAGCTACAAAGTGCAACTTTTAACGCAAACCATATATAAACCAACTTTACCATGACTTTTTCTTCCGGGTCCGTACCAAGCAAAGGTAGTCAAACCCCCGCGTACTTTAAATGGGCCGCTGTGCTCGTTGCACTCATTGCCGGAGTTTTCATTCTGCATGCTTTGAGAGAAATTTTAATCCCTCTTTTTTTTGCCGTCCTTATTTCCATTCTGCTTCACCCCGTATGCGAGCGAATGGAACGATGGCGATTCCCCCGGATTTTGGCCATTTCCCTTAGCATTCTCCTCTTTATTGTTGTCATTGCCGTACTGATCTACCTGGTATCGGTACAGGTGGCAGGCTTTGCCGACGAGCTGCCCCGCATCACGCAGAAAGCCGAGGCCTATCTGGATCAGCTATTTGGTATGGGAGAGCAGTACCTGGGTATTAGCCGCTCCGAGCAGGTTACCGAAGTCCAGAGGTACCTGGTCAACCTGCTCAGCGACAGCCGGGCTTTGCTGCTCAATACCCTTATGGCTACTACCAGTACGCTTACTACCGCTACCCTGGTGCCCCTGTATGTGTTTTTCTTTCTGCTCTACCGCGATTTTTTCCGCCAGTTT
>CATMVR010000358.1 GCA_950075905.1 uncultured Persicitalea sp.
ATATTCTCGAAGTATGTGCTGGCCTATCAAATTTTTACATAAGCAACTGATTTATAGCTATGCAACAAGTCTATTATAAAGAAGGGATTTTAAAGTAGCCTGCTTTTACATACCCTACTAAACCTGATCTGTGATTAGGCACGGTCGGCCGCTGAATGTAGCGGAAATTGAGCTGAGTGTGCTTACCCGTCTGGGCCCGACGGTGCGGGTTGTTAGTCAAGCCAATTTTGAACAATAACTGGAAGATTGGGTCAAACAACGTAACGATGTTTCGTCCAAAGCGGGCGGGCAATTTAAGGCGGCTGATGCCAGAATAAGCTCCAACGATTATAACCGTCAATTATTAATGGTTAATACATTAGCGGGTATTTCTTTAAAAAGTCAACAAAAATGAAACAGGTATCAATTATTCTGCTTTTCCTGTTGTCCTCCTTTGGATTAAAGGCCCAGGAAAATATCGATCTCTTTATCTGGGCTGGGCAGTCAAATGCTCAGGGTTGGATGGGGGATGCGACGGATTATCCATCAGAAGATCAGTATTTGGACGATTCCATTTTGCTAAACTGGACTTTTTATGGCAAGGAAAGTTCACTCGGAGAGTGGACCACCATGCAACCACAAAAGGGGCGATTCCCTTTGGGGCACTTTGGCCCTGAGGTAAGCTTTGCCCGTGAGTTAAAAAAAGCCGGTTATAACCCTGCCATATTCAAATATTGTTTGGGAGCGACCGGACTTGCCCGGGATTGGAAAGCGCCGGGGAATGGAGGAATCTATGATAAAATGATTGTAGAATTAGATACTGCCATTCAGAAATTGAAGGGTTTAGGGTACAAAATAAATTTACGTGGTTTTGTTTGGATTCAGGGCGAATCAGACGGGGACAGTCAAGAAAATGCGAGTACCTACTACGCGAATCTGAAATGTTTGATTGACCATCTACGAATTGAGGTGCTAAAAAAACCGGATTTAAAAATTATGCTCGGGGTTGACGAACAGCATAAATTTATGGTGGAAAGGCCGCTTGTTGTGCAGGCACAAAAACAAATGGCTCAGGAGGACAAAAACATCATTTACACGACCATGTATAGTTTACCAAAGGCCGACGCCACCCATTTAACTCCGGAAGGACTGGTTGAACATGGCAAACGACTTTACGAGGCATTCCAATTGATCCTTAAATAATCAAAAACCTGCTAACCCTAGCCGGGCCGCGCCTAACCTATGATCAGGATTTAAATCAAATAGTGTCTGAGACGCGAAGATGACGGCCCGAAGAGCTACAATATAGTTGTCACCACTGCGGTGGGCCGCTCGGATATACCCGAGCGACGTTGGGAGTTTCCTGAAAGTAGACTATCTGTTTTGGGTGGCTCAGGAGCTCTATTTTAGCGAGGATGTGGTACCTTGCTTTGGGTTGGGGGAAGAGGAGAAATGAGAATCGGCCAGTCTGTTTCACATTCCCTTTAAACTACACGAATATCAGCACCAGTACGCGGAAAGGTAGTACTATTCCGAAAATAAATAGTACTATATATTAATTACAGCCTGTTTTTTCCTATTTTGCGGATTGAGGTCCTGTTAAGACCTGTCGAATATTTTGAGCGTATAAACAGACTTTACAGGTAGTAAATATTCATCCCTAAACCCAATTTTATGTGTCAAAACCACGGAGTAGCTTACATCAAACCCGGTGTGGTAGAAGTAAGAGAAATCGAATACCCTAAGCTTGCCCTGGGCAACCGAAAATGCGAGCACGGTGTTATTCTCAAAATTGTTTCTACCAATATCTGCGGCAGCGACCAGCACATGGTGCGAGGCAGGACAACCGCCCCCGAAGGGCTGATCCTCGGGCATGAGATTACGGGTCTCGTAATTGAAGCAGGCCGTGATGTGGAATTCATCAAAGAAGGCGACCTCGTGTCGGTTCCGTTCAATATTGCCTGTGGCCGCTGCCGGAATTGTAAAGTGGGGCAGACGGGCATCTGTCTGAACGTAAATCCGGCCCGGCCCGGGGCGGCCTACGGGTACGTGGATATGGGCGGCTGGGTAGGCGGACAGGCCGAATACGTAATGGTGCCCTACGCCGATTTTAATCTGCTTAAATTTCCGGACAGCGATCAGGCCATGGAGAAAATCCGGGACCTTACTTTGTTGTCTGATATTTTCCCGACCGGTTTTCATGGTGCTGTCACGGCGGGCGTAGGCCCCGGAAGTATCGTCTACGTGGCAGGGGCCGGGCCGGTAGGACTTGCTTGCGCCGCATCGTGCCACTTGCTGGGGGCGGCTCTCGTGATTGTGGGCGATATGATCGACGAGCGCCTGGAACAGGCCCGGAGCTTTGGCTGCGAAACGATCGACCTTAAAAAAGAAGCGACCCTGGCTGAGCAGATCGAACAGATCGTTGGTGTTCCCGAAGTAGATTGTGCCGTGGATTGTGTGGGTTTTGAGGCCCGGGGCCACGGATCTGATAGCAATGTTGAGCAACCCGCCACTGTCCTGAACTCCATTATGGAGGTTACCCGTGCGGGCGGACAGCTGGGTATTCCGGGACTGTACGTGACCGGAGATCCCGGCGCGGTAGACGAAGCCGCCAAGAAAGGAAGCCTGAGCATCCGCATCGGCCTGGGTTGGGCCAAGTCGCACTCGATCCATACAGGACAGTGCCCGGTAATGAAGTACCATCGGCAGTTGATGAATGCAATCTTATACGATAAAATCAAAATCGCCGATGCCGTCAATGTAGAAGTCATCAGTCTTCAGGATTCGGTTAAGGGATACGCCGACTTTGACAAAGGCGCCGCCAAAAAGTTCGTGATCGATCCGCATGGCATGATTCCAAACTAATTTCTCACAGGCAACCCGCACCTGGCGCGGGTGATTATTCCTATCAAAACGGACGCGGAAGAAAACTATTCCGCGCCCGTTTTGATACCCAGGATGTTTGAATATCTTCGGTAGGTACCAAATCTATGGAGATTGAAACCCTCCCTTTTCTCCTGCTCCAATCCAACCATGTAAGCCTCCAACTTCCCCCCCAAAATCCCAATTTCTCCAAACAGTACCCCCAAGCCCGGTGTTATACAAGTAAACACCCGCTATGAAGTACCTGCCTGCCACCCTTATTTTGATTATAACCATGAATACCCTGATCCTTTTTGATTTTGAGAAAAACGCTAACATCCAAAACTGGCGCGTTGTGGACGATGTAGTCATGGGGGGACGGTCGTCCGGGAGCTTTTCACTCAGTCCGGAGGGGTACGGCGTATTTGAAGGCCGCATCTCGCTGGAAAACAACGGTGGGTTTTCGTCGGTGCGCTATGAGTTTGACAAAACACCAATCAAGAGGTACAGTAAGGCTATTATTCGGCTCAAAGGCGATGGCAAGAGCTATCAATTCAGGATTAAGGAGGATGCAGATACCTACTATTCCTACATTGCCCCTTTCACCACGTCGGGGGAGTGGCAGGAAATCGAAATTCCGCTGGCGGAGATGTACCCTTCCTTCCGGGGCCGAAAGCTGGACCTACCCAACTTTTCATACAGCACCATTGAGGAACTCACTTTTCTGATCGGGAATAAGAAGCCGGAGGAGTTTAGGCTGTTGATTGATACGATAGAGTTGAAGTGATCAGTCCACACTCCTCACCCAATCCCCTTCAACTCTTCCTCAATCTCCTCTACCGTAGGTAGGCTGCTTTTCAGTTCGTCGGGTAGTACTTCTGTAAATTGAAACTCACTAACCCCCATGGGTTTGTTGAGATCACGTAGGGCAAACTCCGCTTCCACATTGTTTTTATCCCGGCAGAGCAAGATGCCAATCGTGGGTTTGTCGTCCGGTTCTTTGACAAGGCTATCCACTGCCGATAAGTAAAAGTTAAGCTTTCCGGCATACTCTGGAATGAATTTGGTGTTTTTCAGCTCAATGACTACGTGGCATTTCAGCTTGGTATGGTAAAAAAGCAGGTCAATATAGTAGTCGTTTCCGGCCACTTCCAGATGGTACTGCTGGCCCAGAAAAGCGAAGCCTTTGCCCAGTTCCAGCAGAAACTTCATGACGTGCGAGACCAGTTGATTTTCGATGTCCCGCTCCTTGTAGGGCCCAGCCATGGTCATAAAGTCAAAGATGTAAGGATCTTTGAGGGTTTGTTCGGCCAACTCAGATTGGGGCGTAGGGAGGGTATGTTTGAAGTTCGTGATCGCTTTGCCCTGCCGCTCGTAAAGTCTGGATTTGATCTGCAAGGCCAGCACATCGCGGCTCCAATTATTTTCCAGCGTTTGCTGCAAGTAGAAATTTGCCTCTTTGATATCGTTTGATTGCTAAAAATCAGGATATTATGTCCCCAAGGAATTTGGGTAATAGGATGATTCATCAATTGGTCAACAGGCTGTTGACTGAATTCGGCAACAGGCTGTTGCCGAATTTGGGATTTGTAAAAAAGATAAAATTGTCGCGTGTACTTCAAGTTGCGAACGGACATACCGCTCATTTCGGGAAACTCGGATTTTAGATCTTTGGATAGTACTTCCAAAAACTGGTTTCCGTAGCCAGTATGCTTTTCTTCAATCATTTTCCCCAGCTCCCAATAGAATTCAATCAGGGCGGAGTTCACCGCAATGGCGGCTTTCAGCTGGACGGAACGGATTTTGGCTTTCAGGTCTGTCAGCCAGGTTTTGTACTCGGGATCGGAGAGGCTCATGGAGGGTGAATTAGGTAGTAGCAAGATAGGCAGGAAGTCAGACATAAGAAAGCAGGTGGCCCCTCATTCCATCAAAAAGCCCCCACCTGAATCAGCTACGATTCGGGTGGGGGCTTACTCTTTTACAGGCACACAAGCCTCACAACTCCGGCGTATCCTCATAGAGCTGAGCCACGTCTTCAATATCCCCGGCGATCTCCGACTTTTCTTCGAGCGACTTCACCCAGGCTTCCACCAGAATCTGACTCGTGGCGCTGCACGCCTGCAGGCCGTACGAGTACGGGCGCGAGCCGGTGGTATGCGTGAAGGTAATGTCGTGGATGCAGTCGTTGGGCTGATCGTCCTTGCCAATGACCCGGTAGCTGGCGTCAATTTCCAGTCCGCCCGTGTAGTAATAGTAGTGATTCTTCTCTTTGCATATCCGGTCTTTTTTGTCCGTTTTCAGTAACGCTTTGGCCTTTTCAGCGTCAAGAAACGGGGCTCGGGCCCGCCGCACCACGCCTTTTTTGACCAGCGACTGGAATGGGTAATCCTCCAATCCAACGGGCTTTTGCCCGCTGCAATTGATGAACATCTTGTAGTCGATTGGGTAGGTGGCTTCGCCATCCTGCACCAGAACAGTCGTCACGCCTTTCTTTTTTTCGTCGGCAATGGAAACATACCCCGATACGATTTCCAGCTTACCGGCATCGTAAAGCGCCAGCATCAGCTGTCCCGAAGGCAGGGGCATGGCCGCAATGACATTCATCAGAAAAGGCATCACCTTCTTGTGAAAAAGTAGATGATCTTCGGCGGGCATCAGCTCGGCATGAAAGTTCAGGGCGTACATCAGGTCGTCCATTACCTCTTTCCAGTGGATAGGCTTATCATTCTCTACCGAGTTTTTGGCTTCCTTCATCTCAAAACGCATGCCTTCGAAGGCATTGCTAAACTCATGCTTATCGGACATTTCTTCCACAAAGTCAGTCAGCGAAAAAGAGTCGTCTTTCAACTTTTCTACCATCGCGGGCATTTTGTCTTTTTTGAAGGCCTTGATCAGCGCCGGGCGGCATACCTCATCAAAGAAGGCTTCGATGCGCAGGTACCCCTTCTTATCCAGCATAGCAAAGAGTTGCTTGCGGCTGACGTGGCGGTAAATCT
>CATMVR010000359.1 GCA_950075905.1 uncultured Persicitalea sp.
TTGCTGCCTACGCTCCGGATCGACGCCAGCGCGGCGGCGGCCTTACCGGTATCTTTTCCTTTCAGCGTAGCCCACACCAGCGGTGCCCCACCCTGACTGAGCAGAATACGCCCAGCATCGCGGCCTAGTCCCTCGTAGGGTTTCTGCATGGCCAGTTCGAGCAGGCGTTTATTCTCTGAGGGTACCCCGTAACGGTTCACCAACTCGATGTACTCGGAGGTACCGTAGGTGGCATCCAGTAGTTTTTGCAGGCTGCTCATGGCCTGAGGGCTCTTTTTTACAAAATCAGGATCAAGGTGGCGCAGGATCAACTTGTTTAATTCGTCCTGATTTTCGACATCCCCGCCCATCATTTTCAGCAATGCTTCCGATTTCTCTTTTCCTCCCGGATTAAAATCGAAGGCCCGGAAGTACCGCAGGCGCTCTTTCAAACTTACCGAAGCGTCACCGGCCAGCGAGGCCAACATCGGAATGGACTCTTTGGTACGGGCCCGCCACACAATGTCACGGTCAGCGGCGTTTTCAATCGGATTTTCACCCGCTGTTTTCAGCCAGGCCGTAAAGAAACGGTCCCACTGCCCTTCGGCCCCGATGCCCAGGGCTTCGAGGTACCAGCGATCTTTGCCGTCGTACTCCTGCGCCAGTTTGGCCCAGATGTCGGCTGCACCCTGTGTCTGTAAATTGTGCAGCGCCAGCGCGCATTCGCGCCGTACCTGCGGGTCGGCATCGTCGGCCAGGCGGGAAATGGTTGGCGTTGGGTCGCCGGGCAATTCCAGCGTGGCCCGCAACGCCGTGATGCGGAGATCGGGGTTAGTTTCCTTTAAAGCTTTTTCCAAACTGGGCGATGATTTACCCTGAATTTTGCTCAGCAGCCACAGCGCCCGGGCCCGCATGCGCGGGTTGGCCGACTCGTTGTTGTATAACTTCTCCAATTGCGGTACAGCCTTCGTACCTATTCCGAATAGCGCGTTCCATGCCATGTAGCGTACCGACATATTGGGGTTTTGCAGGGCTTCTACCGCTCCTTCGGGGGTAGTCGCGTCTACTTTTGGTATTCTGTACGCGGTGTTGGCCGGGGCAACCCGGTAAATCCGTCCGCGGTTTTGGTCCCTGGCCTGATGCCCACCTACGCCCGGATCGTACCAGTCGGCCACGATGAGGGAGCCATCCGGGGCCACGCACACATCCGAAGGCCGGAACCACTGGTCGCGGGTACCTTCGAGCACATTGGCAATAGTGGCCGTGTAGCCGGCTCCTTCTTTCTTAACAGGATAAGCCCGCACTACGTTGGGGCCCGCGTCGCAGTGAATCATCTGATCCTGAAAGCGCTGGGGCAGCATGCGGCCCTCGTACACTACCATGCCCGTGGGAGAGCCTGCGCCCGTTTGCAGCAGGTTGGGTACCACGCCGGGGTCGTTGAGGTGCCAGTGGCGCAGGGGTATCTCCTCTTCCATGTTGGTGCGGTTGGCGCGCCAGCCCGCGCCGGTCAGCTCATCCTGGTAGCCGTAGTTGCCGTAAGGCATCACGTAGTTGATGCGTACGCCTTTGTTGCCATCATCGTCGTTGTCCGACTGCCACATGGTACCGTAGCTATCTATGGCAACCTCAAAGTTATTCCGGAAGTTATTACCCAGTATCTCAACATTGGTAAAGTCAGGATCGCAGCGGAAGACCATGCCCATGCGGTTTTTCTTAAAGTCCAGCGCCTTGCCGTTTTTGTCTACCACCGGCTGCCCTTTGCCATCGAGCAGTTGTCCGCCTTCGTTGCCGAAGTTGAAGTATAGCTTGCCGTCCGGACCAAATACAAAGGCGTGCATGCCGTGATCGTGCTGCTCGCCCTTGATTCCCTGAAAAATCACTTCTCTCTTATCGGCTTTATCGTCGCCGTTGGTGTCGGTCAGGAGCCACACGTAGGGGCTCTGCGATACCAGTACCCGATTGCCCATGACCAGAATCCCCAACGGGGCGTTGATTTCCGGTCCCTGGTAGAATATTTTTTGCTTGTCCGATTTACCATCACCGTCCGTATCTTCCAGAATCATGATCCGGTCGCCCTCGGCGTGGGTAGGATTGCCCGTAATGGCCGGCCGGTAGTTGTACGCCTCGCATACCCACACCCGGCCCCGGTGGTCTACATCAATATTGGTAGGGTTGGTGATGACCGGCTCGTGCGCAAAAAGGTTGGCTTCCAGCCCTTCGGCCACCGTCAGGCCCGCCCCGGCATACTTGGGCGAGCGCTTCTGCTCTTCGGACAGGTTGGCGTAAAGGGTATCGAGTTGAGAGCCCGTCACCCGGCTCGGATTGGTAGTCTGGTAGGTAGCTACCAACCCCAGTACGGCCGCCGAAAAGCCCAGGGTGTACAGGGTAGATTTTGATAATTTCATAAATACATGGTTTAGAATAGAATAGTATCCAAGGCTACCCCAAAATTTTCAGATAGCAAGTACCAGATAAAGAATATAAAAAGTGGAATTTCTACCTTTACTAACCTTATTTTTTTCAAAAAGAAGGAAAGTCACCTTTTCGTAACTTTCCAGAACCTACTAAACCTTAGCAACACCAAATGATCAAGTGGAATTTAAAGGGCAAAAAAGCCCTCGTAACCGGCGGCACCAAAGGAATCGGCGAAGCCTCGGCCCTACTACTGGCCCAGGCGGGGGCGGAAGTGATGGTACTGGCACGAAGCGCAGAAGATATCGAGAGGATGGCCGCCGAAGCCGCCAAAAACGACCTTTCGATCATCGGCAAAGCCTTCGATATGGCCAAGCCGCAGGTAGCCGACCAAATCATAGAACACGTGCAAAGTACCTGGGGTAGCCTGGATATTCTGGTCAATAATGCCGGCATGAACATCCGCAAGCCTACTGTGGCGTACAGCCCGGCCGAGTACGACCGCATCATGCAGGTAAATCTGCGCTCGGTGTTTGAACTGAGCCAGGCCACCTACCCTATGCTGAAAGAAAGCAAGGGCTGTATTGTCAATATCAGCTCGGTGTCGGCGCTGACGCACATCAGCAGCGGCTCTATTTATGGTATGTCCAAGGCTGCCATTACCCAACTGACCCGCAACCTCTCCGTGGAATGGGCCCCCGACGGCATCCGCGTCAACGCTATATCGCCCTGGTACATCAGTACCCCCCTGGCCGAACCGGTACTGAACGATCCCGAGAAGCTGAAAAAAATCCTGGCCCGCACGCCCATGAACCGCGTGGGTACGGCTGAGGAGGTGGCCGCCGCGGTGCTGTTTCTGAGCCTGCCCGCGGCCAGCTATATTACGGGGCAGTGTTTGAGCGTGGATGGGGGGTTTATGGTGAATGGATACTAGGGGTTAATTTTGATTGAGTGATTGAGTGATTGAGAGAATGAGTGAGGGGTCCGCCCCCGCGGTGATAGAATGATAGAATAAATGAGGGCTCCTGTTCTGCGTCGTGTTCCGTTGGAACACTGCGTATTTTAATTAAACAGCCGATGAGGGTTGGTTATAAAAAAATGCATCCATTCGCTTGGTATGTGGTTTTCCTCGATAAATTTCCGAAGGCATCCGTCGGAACAGGTGGTGTACTTCTCTTTTCAGATTTTTACGTTGACCCTTCATTCAAAAAAAGTAGTACACCATGACTCGTCGTTTTCCAATTACCCTACCATCTCACCCAGCTATTCGTAGTGTTCACACTACAAATTTAAAATGCAAGCCCTTTTGCAACGGCCCAAAGAATAAACACTTCCCCACTTGGCGGAAGGTGACGTCAACTTGCCAGCGAGCCCGTTACAGACTACTTTTTTGACAAATGCGTAGTGTTTCACAACCCACCCCATTCATGCTATACCTATTCATCGGAATTTTAATAATAATCACAACCGCACTTTTCGGGGGGCTGCTCTACCTCGTGTACCTACCTTTCAAGAAACGGCTCATCAGGGCGGGGCGTTTTACCGAGAAGTTGAGTCGGCAGATTAGATGGGCGTTTGTCATTTCGCTTTGTTTGATGGGATTTGCGCTGTACAGAATCGTTAACTATCGGACTCCCAGCCAGGAGCGGCTCGAAAAAAGAGCCAACATCCTGCTACCCTCCGACTTTGAGGTCTTGAAAGAAGAATTCCAGGACATGGGGCGGGATTATACCCTTCTGTACGATGTTCAACTAAGCAACCGCTCAGCCACTGAGTTGAGTCAGGGGATCAGAAAGTCGAAATTTTACAATAGCCAGTACTTGTACAATGGCACGCTCTCCGAAGATGAGTATATTGTGGCCGACTCGGTGAAGGCCGTTTGGTGTAGATCACCGGAAGGATATAAATTTTTCAGGCAAGGGAAAAATATTTCGTACCACGTAACACTCGATACGGTGACGAATATTTTGAATTACGTAGAGTATTCGTACTGAATCACAGCAATTACAGCCAGCCGAAGAACTTCCTTATTGAGCAGCATCCGCTTCATTCTAGCACCGCGGGGCGGGTCCCTCACTCAATCACTCATTCTATCATTCTATCAATCACTCATTCACTCATTCACTCATTGCTCCCCCTCCCCATGGACAACAAATACATTGAACGCCGGGAAACTTCGGCGACGAAAATTTTTGACAACCGTTCGCTCGAAGCTGATTACCGTACCCTGGTACCTATGCTGAGAGAAGGTATGCGGGTACTGGATGTGGGCTGCGGCACGGGGGCTATTTCCAGCGGCATCGCCCGGCGGGTAGGGCCGACGGGTACGGTGACCGGGATAGATACTACCGCGCGGTTTATTGAAAGTGGCCGGGGAACCTACCAGGATGTACCCAACCTGACGCTGATTCATTCGGATCTGTTTGAGTTCGAGCCCGACGAGACGTTTGACCTGATTGTTTCGGCCCGGGTGCTGCAATGGCTCTCCAATCCGCTGGATGCCTTGCTCACCATGAAACGTATGCTCAATCCCGGTGGGTGGGTTTCCATTCTGGACTACAACCACGAGGCGCTGGACTGGCAGCCGGAACCACCCGAAAGCATGCGGCAGTTTTATGCGACCTTTCTACGCTGGCGGCAGGATGCAGGCATGAGCAACCGAATGGCAGACGAGTTGCCTGGGTTGTTGACGAAGGCGGGGTTTGGCTCCATTGAGAAAATCAATTCCGACGAGCACTACGAGCGGGGACAGGCTCAGTTTGAAGAGAAAGTGGGGATCTGGGCCAAAGTAGCCGGCTCGGTCCAGATGGTGGAGGAAGGTTACCTCGACGATGCCCTCCGGCTACGGGCTATTGAGGAGTATACCGACTGGGTGTGGGACGAGGCGGTATCTATGACGATGAAATTGAGTGAAGTAAGAGGAAAAAATTGATTAAATTTCGGGCAGTTAACTAGCTATCAGCAATTAGGTTGTTAGCCCTTAGCTAGGTTTGATCTCATTGTTTTCTCACTTTTTTACCTAAATCCATTTCTGACCATGAAAAAATTACCCCTTGCCCTTCTGTTGGGATGCTTAGCGATTCCGGCCGCCGTACAGGCGCAGACCAGCCCGGTACCCAGCGCCGATATCCAGATCAAAACCGCCCTGCTAGCCGCCCCCAGCGATAAGAAAGACGGGGCCAAAGTGTACGGCTACGCTGCCGACGGGAAATTTAAGGTACTACGCGATGGCTCCAACGACCTGATTTGTCTGGCCGACGACCCGACCACCAAGGGCATCAATGTATCGTGCTACCATACCAAGCTGGAACCCTTCATGGCCCGGGGCCGGGAGCTGAAAGACCAGAAGAAATCAGCCAAGGAGGTGTTTGATATGCGGGAAGAAGAGGCCAAATCCGGCAAGCTTAAAATGCCTGACGCGCCCTCTACCCTATTTGTACTCTCCG
>CATMVR010000360.1 GCA_950075905.1 uncultured Persicitalea sp.
GATCCACTTTCACGCGGCTTTCGGGATTGATGTATACCTCCAGCAGGCAATACTTGTCCAATATCTGCTGAATGGTAGCACCGGCCCGGGTGGCATCGGTATCGTGCATGGCGCGGTCAAGTGCCTGCCGGTCGGTGGTGGGCAGGGGCTCGCCGAGGTACTCCATCGCTTCCAGCAGGCGCGTCACCTGCGCACGGAGGGGCTGTATCTCCACGGGCTCCGCGTGATGGTTGTGCTGCGCCGACCCTGTTCCGGACAGAAGAGTGAGCAGCAGGGCGACCAGGATAGCAGGGTAACCGGAGAAATCAGCCATAGCTACATACCCACGATTTGGAAGGAAGCGTACCATTGAAAAAAAATCTTTAAAAATAATAGCAAGATACACCACAGGCGCAAGATGCCCAGCGTTCTGGTTCCGTAATTATGCTATAAAAGAGGACGAGGAGGTCAGGCTACTTTCCACTTGATGTTGCAGCCCATGCTGGGGTACTGTGGTTCGGGTATTGGCTTAGGTACGAATACATTGACTCCTTTCTTTCTTTCTTTCTTACTTCTTCTTCACCTCCGAGTGCGATTTCAGCACCTGATTGCCCCATTGCCACTCTACGCGGTCGCCTTGCTGGTATCCCATTTGTCTGGTAAATTGGTTGATAATCACAGCTACCCGAAAATAGCGTGCCACCCTCAGGGAAACCAGTTGGTGATCCGGTAGCCAAAAGCTATCAGTGCTATAAGCAGTAGCCCATAGGCGGCAAGATGATAGTATCCTGGTCGGCGACGGTCTATACTAATGGCAAAAAGAACCAGGGCCAGTGTGATCGCCAGCGAACTGACAAGTTTTGGGATATAGCCATCTATGAAATCGATGACAGTCATGATGGCGAAGATTACTACCAGTATCCACAATACAATCTTGTTTTTCATTGCGCTCAGGGGAATTTTTGAAAGATGTAATGCCAGAAGACGGCAGAAGGAAATTCAATTTATAATTTTCTCACTCCTTCCCAGGAGTAAGATCCCCAAAGAGTGTTCCACCATAGATTTTACCCACTTTTTTTACCAATGGCTAAAAAGAAGCGCATTTTTGTTTTTTGTATTGGAAAATGCATTTACTTTGCACTTCAAAGTACTTTTATATGCTAGAACAAGACGATCAACTCCAAACCCTGCACGAAATCCGGAGCATCATGGACCGCTCCACCCGTTTTCAGTCCCTGAGCGGGCTGTCGGGTATCTTTGTGGGGTTGATTGCGCTGGCTGGTGCCGGTGCGGTGCAATGGCACTTTTCCGTACACAACCAGTCTTATACAGGCCTGTTTCAAAATAGTCCTACTACCGAAACAGCCTGGTTTATTGGCATAGCTACCGCGGTAGTATTTGTGCTGGCGGTAAGTTGCGCCCTCTATTTTACGGGTCTTAAAGCCCAAAAAGCCCGGCAGTCGGTCTGGACTAGTCAGGCAAGGCGCCTGCTGTTCAACTTTTGCCTGCCCCTGGCGGTAGGTGGGGCGTTTTGTGGGGTGTTGCTTTTGCACGGTATCGGGTATCTGGTAGCCCCGGCTATGCTGATATTCTACGGCCTGGCGCTGGTCAATGCCAGTAAGTACACTTTTAGCGATCTTCTGTCGCTGGGCGTATGCGAGATTGCCTTGGGACTGGGCTGTGGCGCTGTGGTAGAGTATGGCCTGCTGGCCTGGACATTGGGCTTTGGCCTGCTGCACGTACTTTATGGCGGGATTCTGTACTATAAATATGAAAAGAAAAACGGCTGAGATTCTGGTTTTTTAACTTAAAACAACCAACCAACCTAGGGCGTTGCCGCTGATGGAACACGTAAAGGATTACCTGAAAGATATCAATAAGTATTTTGAAAGCCGGGCCCGGCTTGGCATTATGTCGGTGCTGATGGTAGAGGATGGGGGGGACTTTACCTTTCTCAAAGAAACCCTGCAACTGACCGACGGCAACCTGGCGAGCCACTTGCGCGCCCTCGAAGAGGCAACCTACCTGCGGGTGGAGAAGCAGTTTATTGGCCGGCGGCCCAACACCCGCTACACGGCAACCCCCGAAGGAAAGGAGGCTTTCAAAGCCCACCTCGACGCCCTGGAACGCCTGATTCTGGATAACAAAGAGTCTTGATTTTTTTTAACTTTTAACTTTGAAATTCAAAGTACTTTTTAAAAATAAAACCCCAACAATGCTCATGAAAACAGAGATTCTTTCTAACCTCGACAACCCCCGGCAACTTGAAAAGCTGTATCGGGACAACAAGCCAACTTTCCGGCAGGAGTTCAATGCCCTGTACCCACAGCTGAAAGATTCCGGGCTGGCCGACTTCTGGTACCAACGGCTTAACTACGACCGGGCAGCCGTTTCGTCGGATAGCCGTAGTGACATACTTTTTGTGATTGTAGCGGCGCTCATTGCGGGTACTTTCGCCAAGCTTCCCGAAATTTTTTCTATTGATCCGGAGTTTTTCTATTCCAGAAACGCAGGTTTTCTGGTCTTTCCCTTTCTGACGGTTTACTTCGCCTGGAAAAACAAACTTTCTGTAAGAAATAGCGGGCTGGTGGCCGGGGCGATGCTGTTGGCGCTGGTTTTCATCAATGTTTTGCCCGGCAATGCTCAAAGCGACACACTCGTATTGTCCTGTATTCACCTCGTGCTGTTTTTGTGGGCCACTACCGGCTTTGCGTTTGTGGGTGGTGAAGCCGGCGGTTCCAAAAAGCGCCTGGGATATCTGAGTTTCAACGGTGATCTGGTGGTAGTCTGTGCCTTGCTGCTCATTTCGGGGGGCATCATGACGGGCATCACCATCGGGCTTTTCGAGCTGATCGGGTATCGTATCGAAGAGTTTTATTTTCAGTATGTGGTCATTTTTGGCTTGCCGGCCGTACCCATTCTGGGCACCGTTCTTACGCAGACTATCCCGCAGTTGGTGCAAAAGGTGTCTCCCATCATTGCCCGTATATTCAGTCCGCTGGTGTTGATAACTCTGCTGGTGTATCTGGGGGCTATTGTATTCTCGGGTAAAGATCCCTACAACGACCGGGAGTTTCTGCTCCTGTTCAATGCCCTGCTGGTGGGGGTGATGGCCCTGATTTTCTTTTCGGTGGCCGAGCGGGCCAAATCTCCGGCCAACCGCTACGAGATCATGATCCTGCTGCTGCTGTCGGCAGTGACGATCATCGTCAACGGCATAGCGCTGTCGGCCATAGTGTTCCGGATTTCGGAGTGGGGCATTACGCCCAACCGCCTGGCAGTGCTGGGGGCCAATGTGCTGATTCTGATCAATCTGATGCTGGTAACGGGCAAGCTGATAAAAGTACTGACCCGCGACGCCGACCTGGCCCAGGTGGGTAAGTCTATCTCGGCCTTCCTGCCGGTTTACTGGGCCTGGACGGCGGTAGTAGCCTTTCTTTTTCCGTTTATTTTTGGATTCCGGTAGTACGGGGCAATGAGTAGGGGGCGGGACGTAGAACATGACGGCCGCCCCCTACTCATCCTAGTTTACTGCCACCAGGCTACGGGCCGGCATTTCGTACAGCTTTTGGGTAGAAAGGCGAATATCCTTAACTATTTCTTCTTCGCCATTGGTAATCACTACGGCGTAGTTGCCATCAGGAACCTGAGAAAAATCAAACTTACGTCCGTATTTTTTCTGTCTTACGCCCATGTAGTCCTGGAAAAGTATATTTCCCTTGGGGTCCATGAGTTTCACAACCACCCGTTCTCCCAGGTTTTTATCGATCAGCACATTCATTGTCAATGTATGAATGACCCGGTACATACCTACCCGAAAGGGTTTTTTCTTAGCCGCTTCGTCCGTTTGTCCAGCTTGGGACCGGGTGGCTGGCTCTGGGCCGCTGGCTGATACTGTTCCATACATCAACACACCGCACAGGGCAATCATCAGGGATTTCGTTACAGTTTTCATGGCACGTAAAGGTTTAGGAATGAGAAACTTTGTTTACTTTACTTATTCCAAAGAAGACTATACGTACGCCGGTGTGACAAAAAGTAAGATGAGCGGTTTATATCTAGGATGAATGGAGATTGGTTTTGGAACGGCACGTTTATTTTGTGCGCACGAAGGCAGTTTTCAGGTCTGGTTCCTCACGCTGACGCCAGATTGCATCTGGTGGCTAAACAGTTACGGCAGGGCAAAAGCCACGAAGCTGTCTCCCTTCTTGGTACCCAGCTTGGTGCCGCCGCAGGCAATCACAACATACTGCTTACCGTTGGCCTGATATACCGAAGGAGTGGCAAAGCCCGCCGCGGGTAGTTTGGTTTCGTACAGCAACTTGCCCGTGCGCTTGTCGAACGCCCGAAACATGCCGTCTTTGGTAGCGGCAATAAACAGTACCCCGCCGGCCGTGACCACGGGTCCGCCGTAGTTTTCGGTTCCGGTGGGCGGGATGCCTTTGGCGGTCAGTTCCTTGAATTCGCCCAGCGTGATTTTCCACTGGTACTCTCCGGTGTTGAGGTTTAGAGCGCTGAGCTGCCCCCAGGGTGGGCTGATAGCCGGGTAGCCGTTTTTGTCCAGAAATTTCTTGTAGCCATCCATCCGGTAGGGTAGCGGAAACGCGCTGGCGTGCACATCGCCGCCGGCTTCCTTCTTCTCCATGCCAAACAGAAACTCCACCAGAGCCTGCCGCTCTTCGGTTTTGAGGTGCGAGAAGCCGGGCATCATGCCCTTGCCACTTTTCACAACGGCCTGCACAAAGGTCTGGTCGCGGCGGGAGCCAATATCTTTGAGCGCGGGGTACCCGCTGGCGGGGTTTCCCTGCAGCTCGGGTCCGTGGCAGGACGAGCAGTTGATCGAGTACACTTTCTGCCCCGGTGTGAGGCCAGCCAGTTCTTCGGCTTTGGGCACGGGGAGCATCTTCATGACCCAGGCCATTTCGTTGGAGTTGATATAGAGCAGGCCCGTTTCGGCGTCAAAGGCCTGCCCGCCCCACTCGCCGCCCCCGTCGAAGCCGGGAAAAATGAGGGTACCTTCCTGGCTGGGCAGCTCAAACTGATTCTTATGACGAATCGTTTTCAACCTCGCCAGTAGCTCATCGCGGTTTTCGGCGTAGGGACTGATGTCATTGTCGCCGATAGTTTGGCGCGAAAAAGGCGCCGGCCGTACCGGTACCGGCTGGGTAGCCGCCGGCTTCTCGCCCGGCAGGCCGTTGGTGGGTACGGCTATATCTTTGATGGGGAAAAGCGATTTGCCCGTCACGCGGTCAAACACAAACACAAAGCCCGATTTGGTAATCTGCGCTACGGCGTCAATGCGCCGGGGCCGACCGTCGGGACCGTTGCGGTTGATCTGCACCAGTACCGGTGGCGAGGGGAGGTCACGATCCCATACGTCGTGACGTACAAACTGAAAATGCCATTTTTTGGACGAGCATGATGGACGCTATATTCTTCAGAAATTCAAAAATGCCATTTTTTTTGCAAATCGATGTTACCATTGCGTCCTCTTCAGAGCCCAGATTGTAGTCGCAATTTGGTCCCGAAATAGGCCGTTTTTGATGGAACCAAAGTCCGTAGAAACGACGTTTTCCTTTCCTGAAATTTGATAATTTTTCTAAATCCGACCAATGGTGGCCGCCAAAAATGGGCCTACTCAAAGATCAGTTCTTTATCCTAATTTCTTTCAATTTAGAGGTCCATTTTTGGACCTGGGATGCGGTCAGGTATGGATCTGTGATGAACCCAGAAATCCGATTAGTACAATTTTGTTTAATTGAATATTATCTAGTCTCTCGTTGATAATAATATAAATGGATATTGTGCCCTGTAAACCCAAATGTAGTAAAAATACTCGGTACATGCCCATAGGC
>CATMVR010000361.1 GCA_950075905.1 uncultured Persicitalea sp.
TGTTCGGTGGCATATTCCCGAAAAGCTTCCCGGTCGGAGAGGCTGCGGGAGCAGGTGACTACGTCGAAACCTTCCCGTAGAAAACGCTCAGTGGTGGCCCGGCCGATTCCTTTGGTTCCTCCGGTAATGACGGCTAGTGGATTCATTTTTTACTATTGGGTCAATTTTTTCTAAATTTCCCGAAATTATCGATTACAGATCAGATACCATGTCTATCATTGGAAAATACTTCATTTTTTTGGGAACCCTTTTCACCCGGAGAGAAAAAATAAAAGTCTACTGGCGCCGCTTCATGGAGGAGTGCGTCAACATCGGGGTAGGCTCGGTATTTATCGTGGCCATCGTCTCCACCTTCATCGGGGCGGTATCCTGCATTCAGACCGCCTACAACCTCGTCAGTCCGCTGATTCCGGTTTCTACCGTCGCCCTGATCGTGCGCGACATGGAGATTCTCGAACTGGCCCCCACCATTACGTGCATTGTGCTGGCGGGCAAGGTGGGGTCCAATATTGCCGGTGAGCTGGGTACCATGCGTATCACCGAGCAGGTAGACGCCCTCGAAGTGATGGGGATCAACTCGGCCTCGTACCTGGTGCTACCCAAAGTACTGGCGGCCATGTTTACGTTTCCGATGCTGGTGATTATGGCGGCTTTTCTGGGTATTTTGGGCGGATACCTGGCCGGTACCATTACGGGGGTCATTACCCCCCGCGACTACGTCTACGGCATTCGTGATTCTTTTGTGCCCTACAATATTTTCTTCATGTGCGTCAAGCCCTTTGTTTTTGGCTTCCTGATTTCCACCATTTCATCCTACAAGGGCTTTTTTACCAAAGGCGGCGCGCTGGAAGTGGGACAGTCGAGCACGCAGGCAGTTACCAATAGCTGTATTGCCATTCTGGTAGCCGATTACCTCCTGGCCCAGTTATTCCTATAAGTGATACCCAACGATCATGATTGAAATAAAGAATATAGCCAAGGCTTTCGGAGAAAAGGAAGTACTGAAGGGCATAAGCTGTGAGCTGAGGCAGGGCGAAACCAACCTTATCATTGGGGGGAGTGGCACGGGTAAGAGCGTACTGCTCAAATGCGTGATTGGCCTCATCAAACCCGATGCCGGGAATGTACTGTACAACGGGCGCGATTTTTACAATAGCGGTCAGGAAGTGCAGCAGGCCATTCGGCGCGAAATGGGCGTACTCTTCCAGGGAGGTGCGCTGTTCGATTCCCAGACGGTACATCAGAACATCCAGTTTCCGCTCGATATGCTTACCAGCATGCCAGCCGCCGAAAAGCGCGACCGGGTGGAGTTTTGCCTGCAACGGGTGGGGCTGGAAGGTACCGGCAGCCGGATGCCGTCGGAGATCAGCGGGGGTATGAAAAAGCGGGTGGGCATTGCCCGGGCTATTGTAATGAACCCCAAGTACCTCTTCTGCGATGAGCCCAACTCGGGGCTCGACCCCCTCACGGCGGTAAAGATCGACGAGCTGATCAAGGAGATTACCGACGAATATGAAATCACAACGGTGGTGATCACGCACGATATGAACTCCGTGATGGAAATCGGTGATAATGTGATCTTTCTCCACAAAGGCAAAAAGCTATGGGAAGGCAGCAACGAAACCATTCTGCAACCCAGCGTAGCCGAGCTTAAAGAGTTTATATTTGCCAATAAACTCCTGCGCGAAATGCGCGACTGAGGTACCTTAGGCTGATTTGCCCAGGTACCGCCGAAACCGGAGGGGGAGCGAGTTGCGCTCGATCATCAGCACGATAGCAGCAAAGACCAGCGTTCCCAGCAGGCCCAGCCCCAGCTGCGGCCAAAAGCTCACCCTCGGAAAAAAAGAGGCCGCCACCACAACGGCTGACCCAAAAAGCACGTACCCCAGCGCCGACCCTACCCGGTACGGAACCGGATAGTACTTCTGACCGAAGAGGTAGCATAGTGCCGCCATGAGCACGGAAGAGGTAGCAAAGGCCAGCGCGCACCCCAGATACCCAATGACCGGTACCAGCAAAATGTTGAGCAGAGCCGTGGTGGAGGCACCCGCTACGGTCAGGTAGGTACCGTACTGGGTTTTGTCGGTGAGCTTAAACCAGGTGGCCAGGTTGTAATAGATGCCCAGAAACAGAAATCCCAGTAGCATCCACGGCACCACCGGCAACCCCTCATGGTAAATTTTCCGTTTCAGAAAAATATCCGCCAGTACGGGTAGATTCAAACAAATGCCTACCCCCATCAGCACGCACACAATCACAAACCATTTCATGACATCGGCAAATACCTCCGGCGCATTCTTGTCCTCAGACTTGGAGAAAAAGAAGGGCTCCGCCGCGTACTTGAACGCCTGAATGGCCAGATTCATAAAAATGGATAGTTTCAGCGTCTGACTGTAAATACCGATGGCGTCGCGGGTAGTGCGGCCGGGATAGAAGCCCGGCGGCAGCAGGTACTGCAGCGACATCCGGTCAAAGAGTAGATTGGTAGTGCCGGCCAGGTTCATGATCATGATGGGCCAGGCGTACACCCATACCGGCTGAAAAATCTGACGATTTAAGACAAATCTGAACGCCGCCAGCTCCTGCCGCAAAAACCAGAAAAAGGTGAGGTTGGCAATCAGGTTGGCAATGACGATATAGGCCGCCGGTATGTTGGGTATATAAATCAGGGATACGACTGGCCGCAGGGCGGGTAGGTACTCGCCTTCGTAAATATCGCGGCAAAACACCAGGAAGAAGACATTCAGGCCAATGTTGAGCAGAATGTTAATGATGCGCACCTTGACAAACTTTTTGGCTTTGCCCTCCATCCGGAGCCGGGCAAACGGAATGGCCATGATGCCGTCGGTGGCCATGATCAGCGCCATCAGGCGCACCAGGGTAGCCTCCTCGGGGTACTCGATCAGCCGGGCTACGGGTTCGGCAAAAATGACGATCAGGGTGGAGATGGTGACGCTCACCACAATGACGGCACTCAAAATGATATTATAGTAGGCCTGCCGGTCGGTTTCTTTTTTGGCAAAGCGAAAAAAAGCGGTTTCCATCCCGAAGGTGTACACAATGAAGAAAAAACCGGCGTAGGCGTAGAGCTGCGCCTGAATGGCAAGCAGGGCCGGGTCAAACTGAGTATACAAAAATACCAGCAGGTAGTTGAGCAAACGCCCCAGCATGGTACTCACGCCGTAGGTGGCGGTTTCGCCGGCTAGCTTTTTTAGAACACTCATACAATTCCTTTCAACAACAATTTTACAAAGCCCCGGAAGGCAAGGCTGCAAAGATACAGGTTGCGGGCAGCAATGCACAAAAAAAGTCCCACGCCGTGGCGCAGGACTTCGGGTACGGATAGAGGGAGGAGGGTTTACTTATCGAGGGCCATAACAATGTCTTTCACGGCTTTTTCAATTTGGTTCCAGCCTTCTTCCGATTGCAGGTCTACTTCCATCATTTTGTCGCGGTAGTCGGCCGACACCGTCAGGTGGTAAATCCCCCCGATGAGCAGAGCCAGCAGGGCGTTGGTATTGGGGTAGTTGGGCAGAGGGCCGACTTTCTCGATCATCCGGCTACCCACGTCATTGCGGGCGTCAGATAGTACGGGCTTACCGGCACCCAGTTCCCACCGAATCAGGTCGCGCGTAGCCTTCCGCTTGCGGAGATCACTCAGGGCGGTAGTCAGAATATCCGTCCAAACCTTGGCGCGGTTTTCCGGACTAGGAGCTTCGAGGTTGTCAATAAACTCGTTGCTTGAATTGGAGGTGTACTGACCGATTTTGACGTACTGTTCCATCAGGCCATCTACTCCGCCAAAGTAGCGGTATATCAGCACTTTGTTTACGCCAGCCTGCCGGGCTATGAGATTGACTCCTACCTTCTCGGTGCCGTGCTGCTCGATAACCTCGCCAACAGCTTTCAGAATTTTGTTTTTGGTGCGCTCTCGGTCGCGCTTCTTTACTTTTGCTTGTGTCGCCATTCTAATGGAGGTTTTAGTAGTGCATAGTAAACTTTGTTTGTGTATCCATTGAAATACGCCCCCGTTTTCGCTTGTTTTAGTTCTTTTATCGGGGATACTGATCAGGGGAACAGAGCTTGCTCGCCTGCAGCCTGAGTCTCAGAGGCCGAAAAATTACGTATCTCAAGGATATTGATAGAGTATTTCAAGATTACGGTGACCAAGGTACAAAAAAAGTTTACTTGTTGTAATTTATTTTAAAAAAAGTTACTAATATTTTCTGGAATATATTCTATACATGAAGTTGAAAAGGAAAGCATAAATAGTACAAAATTTGTATATTTGGGTAACAAATTTAAAATACCTACTAAGGTGCCTGTTAGGTTGATAATGGCACTGTAAGTGCCCAAAACTAGTATATTGTTTGCTTTGTAAAATAGTAAGCGCAGATTATGAGTAAGTTAGTTAGTTTTTAGCTATCTGACAATCAGCTACTTTATGGGCGTAAATGCCTTGGATAGCCGGGCGCGGCAAGTCATTTTTGTATCCTTATTTATTTGGGAACAATGGCGCTCTATTACGAAATTTGGGGAGGCGCAGGCGGAGTAGTATATTTGGCGGTCTCGGTGGCTTTTGGGTATACAACACCTCCCTTTCCGAATGCAGAGATACACGTTGGCCTGCTTACGTACGCACTGGCCCAATACCTCATCATGGACAGCTATCTGCTGGATAGGCGATCCGAAAAGTAAGTTTCACTACAATTATTCTAAACTCTCTATGCTAAACCACTTGCTGAAATGTGTATGCCTTTTGACAGCCGCCGTCCTTGTGGCCGGCTGCGGCTCCGAAACCCCGTCCCGGCTTTCGGAACAAAGCCTGATTCCGATGCCCGTCTCCGTCACGGCATCCGATAGCCTGTTTGAATTGACCACCGATACCGACATCTACGTGCAGGAAGGACAGGAAGAGGTAAAAAAAATCGGGCAGTACCTGGCCGATAAGCTCAATCCCGCTACTGGCCTGGGGGTAGAGGTAAAGCCTGCCGATAAAGCACCCGCTGTGGGCAATATCTACCTTTCACTTATGGAAGGAGACTCTGCCCTGGGGCAGGAGGGGTACGAACTTCGCGTTTCTACCACCGGCGTGAAGCTGACAGCCTACCGGCCAGCCGGACTCTTCCGGGGGATTCAGACCCTACGGCAGGCGCTGCCCGCCAAAGTAGAGGCCACCGACAAGCAGCCCGGAGGCTGGAACATACCAACCGGTACTATTCGCGACTACCCCACCTACGCCTACCGGGGTGCTATGCTGGATGTAGCCCGTCACTTTTTCAGCGTCGAGGAAGTCAAGCGCTACATCGACCTCATTGCCGCCTACAAGCTGAATACCCTGCACCTGCACCTGTCGGACGATCAGGGCTGGCGCATCGAAATCAAATCGTGGCCCAAACTTACCACGTTCGGTAGTAAGAGTGAAGTCGGTGGGGGCGAAGGTGGCTTCTATACCCAGGAGCAGTACCGCGACCTGGTGCAGTACGCGCAGGACCGCTACATCACCATCATTCCCGAAATTGATATGCCCGGCCATACCAACGCCGCCCTGGCCTCCTATCCGGAGCTGAACTGCAACGAAAAAGACCCTAATCCCAAGCCGTACTCGGGCATCGAGGTAGGGTTTAGTACGCTGTGTACGAGCAAGGAAATTACCTATAAGTTTGTGGATGACGTGATTCGCGAGCTCGCCGCCCTCACACCCGGCCCTTTTATCCACGTAGGTGGTGACGAGTCGCACGTGACACCCATGGAAGATTATATTCCGTTTGTAAATCGGGTGCAGGACATCGTGCAGTCGCACGGCAAGCGC